>DAIDTN010000149.1 GCA_027457185.1 Burkholderiales bacterium
GCCTCCGATCGGTCGGTGCTATTCGAACCTGCGCGCTGTCGGCGTCCGGCGGCAATCGCCGGCGGTCGCATCCCCGCTTCGCGGGGGCCCTGCTCCCTGCTCATGCCGCCCCCTGTCCGAGGTAGGCGTCGATGACCGCCGCGTCCTTCATCACCGCCGCGGGAGCGCCATCGGCGATGACGCGCCCGGCATCCATGCACACCAGGCGGGTGACCACCTGCAGCAGGACGTGGACCATGTGCTCGATCCAGACGATCGCGATCTTGCGCTGGCGCAGCTGCAGGATGGCGGCGACCAGCTCGCCCGCTTCGGCGTCGGTAAGCCCCCCGCCAATCTCGTCGAGCAGCAGCACCACCGGATCGGTCGCCAGCGCGCGCGCCAGCTCGAGGCGCTTGCGGTCGAGCAGGCCGAGCGACTCGGCGCGGCGGTTGACGAGGCGCAGCATGCCGCAGAGCTCGATCGCGTCGATGCAGCGCGCGTAGGCCGGCGCCCCGCGCAGGCCGCCGCCTGCCGTCGCGGCGACCAACACGTTTTCGAACACCGTCATGCCGCCGAAGGGCCGCGGTACCTGGTGCGAGCGGGCGACGCCGAGGCGGCAGCGCTCGGCCGCGCCGGCAGCGGTCACATTCGCCCCTTTGAAGAAGACGCTCCCGCTGCTCGGGCCATAGGCGCCCGCGAGCACGTTGAGCAGCGTGGTCTTGCCGGCCCCGTTCGGACCGACGATGCCTATGGCCTCGTCGGCGGCGACGGCGAAGTGGATCTGGTCGAGTACGACCAGGGCACCGAAGCTCTTGCCGATGCCCTCGGCCGCAAGAATCGCCACCGCGTCAGGCGTTATACGGCAACAGCTGCGCCCCGATCGGAACGTTGGGGTCGTCCGCATGCTCGGTGAGCGGCAGCGCCAGCTTGAACTTGCTGCCCGGTTTCGCCTTGACCCACTGGCTGCCTATGATCGGGGTCGCCGAGACATTCGGCACCGGCCCTTTGGTGAAATCGATCGGCCCGACCGGCGTGACGACCTTGAGCATGCTCAATGCCTTGGCGACGTCGGCCTTGTTCTTCGGGTTGCCGCTGTTCCCCAGCGCGGCGAAGCCGGCGTCGAGCAGCGCCATGCTGGCGCCGACCTGCTGCGTCCATTGGCGTCCGGTCGACTTCTCGTAGCCGTCGCCCAGCGCCTGCGACGACAGTCCGGTCAGGGGGGACTTGTACGGCCAGGTCGGGTGCCAGTAGCAGGCGGTGGCGAGCTTGTAGCCGAGCGAGCCGAGCGCCTCGACCTGGGACGGGAACAGGCCGGTCTTGGCGACTTGCGCGATTTTCACCATGCGCGTGTAGCCCTGCTGCGCCGCCTGGCGCCAGAAGGTGGCGAAGTCGGGCGGGATCGGAAAGGTGTTGAAGATCTCGCACTGTTCGGCCTTGAACTTGGCAATCTGCGCCGAAAAATCTGTGGTGCCGTCCTCGTAGGCGCCGGAATCGACGATGGTGAAGCCCGCCTTGGCCAGCGCGGTCGCGAGGTGCTCGCGCACGGCATTGCCGTCGGCGTCGTTGGGATAGAGGATGCCGACCTTCTTGTTGGTCTTGACCGGGCCGTTCCATTGCGAATTGTAGGCCTTGAAGAAGTCGCCCCCGCCGAAGCAGAAATGGTAGGTCCAGTGGAACGGCGACGGCTGGCCGGGCTGGGCGCCGCGGCCGAAATACCACGCCTCCCAGGGCACGATGGTCGACAGGCAGGGCACGCCCGCCGCCTCGCATGCGTCCGACACCGGGTTCACCACCTCGGGCGTCGAAGTGGTCAGCATGAGGTCGACGTGCGCCTCGTTGATCAGGCTCTTCGCCAGCTGGCTCGCACGCGCCGGATCGGATTGGGTGTCGCGATCGAGAATCTCCACCACATAGTGTTTGCCGTCCACTTTCAGACCCTTGGCCAGCGCCTTGCGCGCCAACTGCAGCACATAGGGGTCGCACTCGCCGAAGCCCGCCAGCGGGCCGGTACGCGGGCTGATGAACCCGACTTTGATCGTTTTCGCGCCGCTCGCCGCTCGCGCCAGGTTCGCCGGCAGGGTGGTCGCCACCAGCACGGTACCCGCGACCTGCATCAGTCGGCGGCGCGTGATGTCCGGTCCGGCGGTCAGGGTGTCGTGCGATTCGTTGGCTGTTCCAGATTGTTTTGGCATTTCCGTCTCCTCCGTTAATCGGGCGAATACTATATGACAAATTCCGCGCCAGTGGTCAAAATTAAGCTGCAGCGTGCGCCGTATCCAGCCGCCGCGCAGCCCAGGATCTGCCTGCCAACCTGGGTCGGACGAAGCTGATACGCCTGCCCGCAGATACAGACGCGCCTGCGCACGGCGATGTCGGTGGTCTGCGTCCGATGTCGCTCAAGCACGGCCGGGTCAGTGGATCTCCGGATCCGGCGTCTCCGCCCCCGCTTCCAGAAAATCGAAATCGCAGCCTTCGTTGGCCTGGGTGATGTGCTGCGAGAACGCCGCGCCGTAGCCGCGCTCGTAGCGCGGCGCGGGCGCCGTCCATGCGGCCTTGCGTTTGGCCAGTTCCGCGTCGCTGATCTTCAGATTCAGTTTGCGCGCGGGCACGTCGAGCTCGATCAGATCGCCGTCCTGCACCAGCGCCAGCGGCCCGCCGATGAAGGACTCGGGCGCGATATGCAGCACGCAGGCGCCGTAGGAGGTGCCGCTCATGCGCGCATCCGAAATCCGCACCATGTCGCGCACGCCTTGCTTCAGCAGCTTCTGCGGGATCGGCAGCTGGCCCCATTCGGGCATGCCCGGGCCGCCCAGCGGCCCGGCGTGCTTCAACACGATCACCGAGTCCTTGTCCACCGGCAGCTCAGGGTCGTCGATGCGCGCGGCCATGTCGTTGTAATCGGCGAACACCACCGCTTTGCCCGTATGCTGGTGCAGCTTTGCGTCGGCCGCAGGCGGCTTGATCACCGCGCCGTCGGGGGCGAGGTTGCCGCGCAGCACCGCCAGGCTGTCGGATTTGACCAGGGCGCGGTCGACCGAACGGATGACGTCCGCATCGAACACCTTGGCATCGGCGATGTTCTCGCCCATGGTCTTGCCATTGACGGTGATCGCCTTGCCCTTGATCAGGCCGCCGAGATTCTTCAACACGGCGCGCAGGCCGCCGGCGTAATAGAAATCCTCCATCAGGTATTTGCCCGAGGGCCGGATGTTGGCCAACAGCGGCGTCTTGCGCGCGAGCGCGTCGAACAAATCGAGGTCGAGCAGCACCCCGGCGCGGCGCGCGAGCGCAATCAGGTGCACGATGGCATTGGTCGAGCCGCCGATCGCGAGCACCGCGGTCACGGCGTTGTGGACGGCGTCGGCGTGGAGGATGTCGCGCGGCTTGAGGTCTTCCCATACCATTTCCACCGCGCGCTTGCCGGTTAGGGCGGCCATCGCGGCGTGGCGCGAATCCGGCGCCGGAATCGATGCCGCGCCGGGCAGGGTGAAGCCCATCGCCTCCGCCGCGCTGGTCATGGTCGAAGCGGTGCCCATGGTCATGCAGTGGCCGGGCGAGCGCGCGATGCCCTGCTCGATCTCCTGCCAGTCTTTCTCGCTGATATTGCCGGCGCGCAGCTCGGCCCAGTATTTCCAGGTATCCGAGCCCGAGCCCAGCGTGGCGCCGCCCCAGTTGCCGCGCAGCATCGGACCGGCCGGCATGAAGATCGCCGGCAGGTTCATGCTGATCGCGCCCATGATCAGCGCCGGCGTGGTCTTGTCGCAGCCGCCCATCAGCACCGCGCCGTCGGCAGGATACGAGCGCAGCAGTTCCTCCGTCTCCATTGCGAGGAAATTTCGGTACATCATGGTGGTCGGCTTCTGGAACGGCTCGGACAGGGACATCGCCGGCATTTCCACCGGGAAGCCGCCCGCCTGCCACACGCCGCGCTTCACTTCCTCGACGCGCTGCTTGAAGTGGGTGTGGCAGGGATTGATGTCGCTCCAGGTGTTGATGATGGCGATCACCGGCTTGCCGGCGTAGTCGCTGCGGTCGTAACCCATCTGCGCCGTGCGCGAGCGGTGGCCGAAGGAGCGCATGTCCTTGGCGCCGTACCAGCGGTGGCTGCGCAGCTGTTCCGGAGTTTTCTTTTTCACTTGCGGTTCCTTTCGCGATGAACGGTATTGCGCGGGCGGGTGGCGAAGGCTATTGTAACGCTCCAAATAAATCGCACATGCGTGCGGACCTTGAACGAGGGAGGAGCAGATGCCGAACGAACTCGAAACCACGCTGACCGACGCGGTGATTGCGCGGCTGTCCCCCGACGCCGAGCCGCGCTTTCGCCAGATCATGCAGAGCTTGATCCGGCATCTGCACGGCTTCGTGCGCGAGGTCGAGCTGACCGAGGAGGAATGGTTCGAAGGCATCAAGTTCCTCACCGCCACCGGGCAGAAGTGCGACGACAAGCGCCAGGAATTCATCCTCATGTCCGATGTGCTCGGCGTGTCGATGCTGGTCGATGCGATCAATCACCGCAGTTCCGGCGGCACGACCGAGACCACGGTGCTCGGGCCGTTTTTTGTGCACGGCGCGCACGAGATCGAGAACGGCGGCGACATGGCGGCGGGCTGGAACGGAGATCCCACCTACGTCTCCGGGCGGGTACTGTCCACCGAAGGCAAGCCGCTTGCCGGCGCGCTGCTCGACCTGTGGCAGTCGAACAGCGAGGGCAGCTA
>DAIDTN010000150.1 GCA_027457185.1 Burkholderiales bacterium
CAGTATTCGCAAATCACCCGGGTAAAGGCATCGGAATTTCTGTACATCGCCGGGCAGGTCGGAACCGACCGCGACGGCAACATTATCGGCGCAGACGACTTCGATGCCCAATGTGCGCAGGTATTCGCGAATATCCGCGCCGCGCTCGAGTCCTGCGGCGCCGGCTGGGGCAACGTGGTGGAATTCACCACCTATCTGGTGCATTCGCAGGACATTCCGAAATTCATGCAGTATCGCCTGCGCGAATTTCCGCGCATGTTCGCTAACGCTGCCTATCCGCCCAACACCCTGCTCATGGTCGACCGACTGGTGAAGGAGCCGTTCCTGATCGAAGTGCAGACGATCGCGGCGCTGTAACAGCCTGTTCCAAAAACGGGGGATGCTTGCCCCCATAAGCTAAACGCGCGCCTTCCGCTTGCCGATCTCCAGCACCAGCGCGGTGGCGATGACGATCACTGCGCCGCCGGCGAGCGTGCTCATGCCGACCGGTTCACCCAGGAACAGCGCGCCCCACAGCGTGCCGAACACCGGGATCAGGAAGGTCACGGTGAAGGTTCGCGTCGGCCCGATGTTCGCGATCAGGCGGAAGTAAATCAGATAGGCCGCGGCGCTGCATACGAGGGAGATGCCGAGCGCGGCCAGCGTCACCTGCCAGGTGAAGGCGGCAGCCGGCGGCGGTGCCGGCAGAAACGGCATGACGACAATGCTGGCGGCGATCAGGCTGCCTACCGTGAGCGCGCGCGGTGCAATGCCGCCGGCGCGCTCTTTCACATAGACCCCCGCCATGGCGTAGCAGGCGGTGGCGCCGATGCAGGCGAGCACCGCCAGCAGCACCTCGGCGTTCACCGCAATCGGGCCGAAGCCGACCAGCAGCGCCACCCCGAGCATGCCCAGCGCAAGACCGAGGACTTTGCGCCAGGAAAGCCGTTCTCCCAGCCAGATCGCGCCGCAGACGGCGGCGAACCAGGGCGCTGCGGCGTTGAGTATGGACATGTAGGACGCGCCGATGTACTTGCCCGACCAGGCGTAAAGCGCCCAGGGCAACGCGGTGTTAAGCACGCCCAGCACCAGATAGGGTCGCCAGTTCTGCCGCGGGTCGAGTTCGAATCCGGCCACGCGCGCATAGATCAGCATCGCGACGGCGGCGATGCCCACGCGCAGCTCGGTCAGCCATAGCGGTCCGATCGCGCCCACCGCCATTCGCACGAACAGAAACGATCCGCCCCAGATGGCGGCAAGCAGGATCAGGCGGGTGAGGTCGGCCGGGCGCATGTTCTTATTGCCGTCTGCGCGCGGCGCAGAGGGCGGGTCTGGAAAGGTACAGCGCGTACTGTACAGGCGAAGGCAGACGCATGCCACCCGGTTCTTGCCGGCTGGAAGCGGCTTCCCCGCTGCGCGCGCGTCGCAATCGGTCGCGGCGGTATAGGGCGAATCGGTCGACGCCGTCTTTGGCATGATTGTTGCACTCAATAATCACTCGCCCTCGACGAGCGCGTTTGGCGGGCAGAAGAACGCAACGAGCGCCAACTCGCGGTCACTGCTGTCGCAATTCCGACATTTTTTTGCTGGCGGAAATGTGTACCCGACCGCACCCGGGTCCATCGTTGGCGATTCGAACAGTACATTGGTTCGATTGACCCAAGCCAAGGGAGATCAAATGCAAATGCGGTTTCCATCTGTGCAACTACCATTGCCGCCTGCGCACCGCATCGCGCGGGTCAATTACGTTTCGAGAACCGCATCGTTTGCTTACTCGTTTCTCGTCGTATCCGCGCTCATGGCCGAGCGTGGAATGGGCGTACGCACTGCGGTCCTCGCCGTGCTGACGCTGCTCGCTTACCCGCATCTGGCCTATCTTCACGCGCGCATCGCGGTAGACTCCAAACGCGCCGAGTTCAGGAACCTGACCGCCGACTCGGTACTGATGGGCATGTGGATAGCGCAAATGCATTTCGCGCTCTGGCCCAGTTGCGGCGCCTTGCTCGCGATCAGCCTGGACAACGCCGTCTGCGGCGGCGGCAAGCGCTTTTTATTGGGGCTGCTGTCATGTGCGGCGGGCACGCTAATCTGGGGTGCATTGGGCGGCTACCACTTCCAGCCGGCCACCGGGACGTTGGTGACGGCGCTTTGCTTTCTGGGCATTCTCACCTACGTAGCCAGCCTGGGCCTGTTCCTGCATGAGCAGAACTCACGTCTGGTACGCACCCGCAGCGTGCTGCGCAGCAGTGAAGCGCAATTTCGCTTCATCGCCGAGCACGCCGGCGGCCTGGTCGTAGTGCTCGACCCCAAAGGCAAGTTTCGCTACGCCAGCCCGTCGCACGCGGCTTACTTCGCGCCTGACGCCTACGCGGAGGGCCGCGACTGGGTTGATCTCGTCCATCCCCATGATCGCGAGCGCGCCAGAGCCTTCCTCGCCGTTTTGCTCGGTTCGCGGCGGAGCGAGCGCACCAAACTGCATATGATTCCCGCCAAGGGAGAGTTGCTGCTGGCCGAGTGCGACGGCAACCCGGTCCACGACGAATCCGGCGAATTGCAGATGATCGTGCTCGTGTCGCGCAATCTGAACGCGCGGGCGCGCGCGGAGGTCGATTTTCGTCTTGCCGCGAGTGCGTACGACCGCCTGGATGATGCCATCCTGATTTGCGACGGCGCGGGCCGGATCGAATTAATCAACAAGGCGTATACGCAGCTGACGGGGTACGCCCCCGGCGATGTCGTCGGGCGCAGTGTCGACGCGACCAGAGGCGGACTGTCGTCGGAACGCCTGTTTCAGGACATCCTGGAATCGATCAGTCAGGACCAGACCTGGCAGGGGAACTACACGGAGCGCTGCAAGGACGGCAAGGTGGTATTGCTTTCCGCGTGCGTCTTCCGCCTGCTGGATGAACACGGGACGGTGGTCCATACCGTATGGACAGTCCACGGCGCGGCAAACGCGCCCGAGGTGCAACCGGCCTGAACCAGCCGAGGGCTCCTGCAACATGGCCTTGACGAGCGTGCGCCGCCGGATGCGAAAAATCCACCTTTGACTGTACTGGAGCGGCGCTTCAGTCGAACACCGTCTGCGAATAATGCGCGGCATCGACGCTAGCTTCGATGATCGTCGGGCCGTCGGCGGCGAGCGCTTTGCGCAACTCGCGTTCCAGAGCGACCGCGCTGTTCACGCCCACCGCGGGCACGCCGAAGTAATGCGCCGGCGGCGACGGGTAATCGCCCGGCGACAGTTCGGTGCCGTAGTAAGGAAGGCCGCGCCGCTCCTGTTTGACCTTGATCAGCGACAGCCAGCGGTCGTCCAGCACGACGAAGGGAATGGCGAGGCGCTCGCGCCGCGCGACCACCACTTCGCCGCAAGTCATCTGAAAGCAGCCGTCGCCGAGTATGCACACCACCGGCAGTTCCGGGCGCGCGAGTTTGGCGGCGAGCGCCGCCGGTATGCCGAAGCCCATAGCCGACCAGCCGTTGGTGATGAGGAAGGTGCGCGGGGCGTGCGCCGCCCACTGGCTGCCAATTTGATGGGTGTGCGCGCCGACGTCGAAAGCGAGCACGCCTTCCCTGGGCAGGACATTGCGCACGGCGTCGATCGCCTGGTGCGGGGCGAAGCCGGCCGTCGCTGGACGCAGCGCTTGCTGGAACAGGTCGCGATGCTGCCGCGCAGCGTGCGCTGACCAGTCGTTCCGCGCGGCTGCGGGCAGTGCGGACAGCCGCGCCAGCGCAGCGTCGAGGTCGCCGACTACTTGATGCGCGATGTGCACGCTGGCGTCGGTATCGGCGCGCTCGATATCGATGTGCAGCAGCGGCACCTGGCCGACCCAGGCTTCGTACTCCACCTCGATTGTGTCGTAGCCCAGCCCGACCACCAGGTCGGCGCGCTGGATCAGCGCCCGCTGCAGTTTGCGCAGAGCGCGCTCGATGCAGCCCAGCGACAGAGGGTGGTCCTCGTCGATCAGACCCTTGGCCATCATCGTCGTCGCGAAGGGAATGCGGTGGCGCTCGACCAGGGCGCGCAGTGCCCGCGGTTCCTGCATGCGCATGGCGTTTGCGCCGATCACCGCTACCGGCCGTTTTGCGGCGCGCAGCAATTCGCCGGCCCGCGCGATGGTGCTCTCCGCCGCCGGCGGGATGCGCCCGGACAGCGCACGCACTGTCTTTGTCGCCGCCGCCAGCGTCTCGGTGGCTGGCGCCAGCGCCACGTCCTCGGGCAGATCGAGATGCACCGGGCCCTGCGGCTCGGACAAGGCGAGCTGCAGTGCCTGCGCCAGCGTGGCGGCGATTTCGCCCGGGCGCAGGCGCAAGCTCGCCTTGGTGATCGGCTTGAACAGCGCCTGATGGTCTATCCACATCTGCAGCCTGCGCCCCAGCTGCGCCTGGTTCAGTGTGCAGGTGATCGCGATCAGGGGCGAGCGATCGAGCCAGGCGCAGCCCACGCCGGTGCTCAGGTTGGTTGCGCCGGGACCCAGCGTGGCAATGCACAGGCCGGGCACGCCCGTAATTCGTGCGCTGACGTCCGCGGCGAACGCCGCAGACCCCTCGTGCGCGGTGAGCACGAAGGCGATGCCACCCGTGCGCATCGCTTCCATCAGCGGCAGCACATTGCCGCTGGGCACGCCGAAGCCGTGGCGGATGCCGGCCTGCTTCAGTAGGCTTACGATAAGATCCGCGTTATTCATTCGAGTCTGTCGCGGCGTTCAGCACCCTGGCATTTCCGCAAACCGCGTTTCAAGGTTTGACGAATTTCAGCACGAACGCGTCCACGCGTATCGTCGCGCGCAATGAACTCGTGTCGCGCGGATCGTCCGCATTGCGCAGAAAATCCGCGCTGTCGACGAATTTGAATCCGGCCGCCTCGACTTCCTGCCGCACTACCGCCTCGTCGATGCGGTGCAGCGTCCTGCACGCGCTCAGGCCGCTGCCGGTCCTGGCCGCGTGGTCGGCGATGACAAAATGGCCGCCCGGTTTGAGCGCAGCGAAAATGGCCCGGTTCATTTTCGCACGGTCGATGCCTGCGGCCGGCGTGTCGTGGTACTCGAACAGCATGGTCGCGAGGTCGAGCTTGGGCACGCCTTGCGGCACCGGATCGTCGAACTCGCGTACCAGCTTGACCACATTGCGCATGACCGGCTTGGCTGCGCGCTCATCGAAGCGCGTCTTGATGAAACGCGCGATCGCCTCCGGCGAGTTCAGCGCATACACCACGCCCCGCGGACCGACGCTGCGCGCGAGCAACTCGGCGCTGTAGCCGGCACCGGCGCCGACCTCCAGTACTTTCATGCCGGGCCTGACGCCGGCAAAGGCGAGCAGCAGTTCCGGCTTGCGTCGCTGGTCCAACTTGCGGTCGGCGTCGCTGCGATCCGGACTGGCGACCACGGCGCGGATCGCCGGCGTCACTTCCCAGGACTGCGGCGCCATGCCGGCGCAGCCGGTGAGCACCGCGGCGACCGCGGACAACAGACATCTTGCGTTCATGGCGACTCCTCTCGATCCCGACGCTTGCGCTGCCGGGCGGGGCTGACGATCCTACGTCCGGTCAGGTGCCATAGCGCACCGGCGAAATGAACTGCTTGAACCCGGCGAGCGCGCTGTAGCAGGCGAGCATGGCGGTCTTGGGATTATCGGGGAAGGGCACGCTTTCGAACTTGATGCTGATGGTGCCGGTCTTGCCGCGGATGTCGATGTAATGCGTGTTGTAGATGAGCGCCGGGTCCGCCACCACCTTCAGCTGCGTGCGGTCGAAGCCGATGCCGGCCAGTGCGAGCGCCGCGGCGATGTTCACGTTTGCGGGGAAGTGCGGCACGCCCGCGCGCGCCGTGCCCTCGAACAGCGTCACCGCGCCGGTGAGATGATCAAGATCGAGATTCAGTCTTTCGACATAGGGAATGCCTTTCCACGCCGCCGGCGGTTTGGTCACGGCGATCTCGACCGAATCGGCGCCGGCAATGCACGCTGCTTTCAGCGCATCGAGACCGCCGATGCCGCCCGAAGGCACGTAGAGCAGGGCCTTGTGTTTCGCCGCCGCGACTTCCAGTCGTGCGCGCAAGGCATCGTCGCAAAGCGCGCCGCCGGAGAGGATGATCACCGGGATGCCCTGCTCGAGCAGCGGCTTGGCGAATTCGCGCACCGCATCGTGCGAGGCCGCCTCGATCACTACATCCGGGCGCTCGGCGATCAGCGCGGCCAGGCTGGTGACGAAGGGAACGCCGTGCTGATCGGCGAGAGGCTTGCCGCGTGACGCCGGGCTGCGGCCCTGGATCGCGACCACGCGGGCATCGCCCATGTCGCCGCGCGCCAGGTGTTCGAGAAATAGCCGCGCGATGACGCCGCCGCCGATGATACCGATGCGCATGCTTTTCTGCCCCCTGGGTCAGGGGCAGATTCTGCCATATATTGCGCGCGCTGTTCGTGGCGGGCGTAGGCGCGCGGCGGCTACTGCTGGCTATCGATAATGCTGCCGATCATCGCACCGATGAACGTCGCCGGGCCGACGTAATAGCCAGGTGCCGGCGCAGGTTCCGGCGCCGCATAGTACGCGGGCGGTTCCACCACTACCGGCGGCGGGCGCACCGCGACGAAACCAGGATAAGCAGGGTAACCCTCGTCGTCATTGTCGTCCTCGCGATAGCCGCGGCGCTCGTAGTTGTACTGCTGTTGGTAGTAGCGGTGCTCGCGACCGTAATCGCGCCCGTGGTCGTGCCAAGGGTCGGCGAACGCAGGTGTCGCCGCGGCGAGTACGGCGCCGGCACCGAGCAGGCAAATCAGCTTCTTCGTGGCGTTCATGGCGTTCTCCTTTCGCTAGCTGCGCGCCGATCTCGGTGCGCACGCGATCCAGTCTCTGCCAGGACGCTGTTACCGTGTGCAAGCAATTGTGAACAAATGTAATGCGCGTCACGCGCCGCGCACGCGCAGTACGATCTTGCCGAGGTGAGCGTTCGATTCCATGTACGCCTTTGCCGCCGGCAATTCGTCGAAGCCGTACACCCGGTCGATCAGCGGTCGGATGCGGCCGTCGGCGATCGCGGGCAGGATGTCGGCGCCGAAGCCGCGCGCGGATTCGGCGCGCTGCCCGGGGCTGCGCAGCTTGTTGGAGACGCCGAACAGCGTGAGGCGCTTCGCATGCAGCGCTTCGATGTCGATCTCGGCCTTGAGCACGCCGTCGACATAGCCCACGGTGGCGAGCCGGCCCTGGAACGCGAGCGCGCGCACGCACTCGGCGAATACCGAGCCGCCGACGTTGTTGACGATGAGGTTCGCACCCGTGCCGTTGGTGGCCGCCATCACCGCATCGCGGAAATCAGCGGCGCGCGTGCATATGCCGAGATCCAGCCCGGCAGCTTTCAGGCGCTCGAGCTTGTCGGCCGAGCCCGAGGTGCCGATCACTTTCGCGCCCAGCGCCTTGGCGGTCTGCAGCGCCGCCACACCGACGCCGGAGGAAATGCCGGTCACGAGCAGCCATTCGCCGGCGGCGAGCCTCCCTTGGGCGATCAGCATGTCGTGCACCACCATGAAGGTGAGCGGGATGCTGGCCGCTTCTTCCCACGACAGGCGCGCCGGGATGGCGACGGCTTCGCGCACATCCATCAGCGCATATTCGGCGAAGGCGCCGGGGCAGCGCCCCATGACGCGCTCCCCCGGCGCGAATCCGGCGACGCCGGCGCCGAGTTTGACGATCTCGCCCGCGCCTTCGCCGCCCGCGGGCTTGGCTGCGCCCGGCTTGGTCAGGCCATGGGCGGCGATGAATTCGCCGCGGTTGAGCCCGGCCGCGCGCAGGCGCAGCAGCAGCTGCCCCGATCCGGGTTCGGGCACCGCTACTTCGCGCTTCTCCAGGGTGGTCTGCCCTGCGCCCGACTGAATAAAGTAAGACTGCATTGCGCCCCCCTCGTTTTTCCTCGGCCGCCGCCGATCTGGCCGCGACGCGCCGTCATGGTAGCGCATCGGCCCGCATTAATGGTACATGGCGCCGCGGCAGAGATTTGCGGCAAGATTGCCCTTGGTCAAGGATGTTCAGGTTTGCTTCGGTTAGCATCGGCCCTCCGATACGGGAGGGCAGCATGGGTGACTTTGCCGGATTGCGCATCGGCCTGAAAGGTTCGGCCGAGCTGGTGGTGGGCGAGCAGCACACCGCGCCCAAGGTGGGCAGCGGTCGCGTGCATGTGCTGGCGACGCCGGTGATGATCAACCTGATCGAGGCGGCAGCGCTGGCCGCGGTCGAGCACCTGCTGCCGCCGGGGCAACAGAGCCTGGGAACCCACTTGGACGTGCGCCATTTCGCCGCGACGCCGGTGGGCATGCGCGTGAGCGCCGCAGCCGAGCTGATCAAAATCGACGGCCGCCTGCTGACTTTCCGCGTATCCGCCACAGATGCGGTCGAGGCGATAGGCGAGGGCACGCACGAGCGCGTGGTGGTCACCCTCGAGCGCTTCGATCAGCGCGTGCAGACGAAGCTTGCGCGGATACGCTAGGCGGTCGGTTCAAGTGCTCGTCCGATGCCGATGGTTGAACTTGGCTCCGCGTTTTAGCTCGGCTGTTTCTCCTTCAGGTTGAGGGTCTGCTTGACGATGTTTCTCTCGCGATCGAATTTTACGACGCGTTGCAGCGCGATCTTCTGGGCCATGACCGGTCCGGCGCCATGCCAGGTGCCTACACCGTGCTGGCCGGCGGTCCAGTTCTGCAGGAGCTTGTGAACTTTCATGATGTTTTCCGTGGGCTCATCCGAGCCAAAGCTGTAGAACTCGCTTACATAATCCTTGACCTCGGGATTCTTCAGTTCTTTCAGAGAGGGCATGGTCACAACCAGACCACCTCCGATGTCGCCCGCCAGTGCCATGACGCGCCAGAACGAATTGCAGATGTTGAGCTTTGCCACATTGCCCATCACCTCGTCAGGCAAATAGACGCCTGACCCCGGCGGATCCTCTTTGCCCTTCATGGCGGCTGCCATGCCGCAGGCCCGGCCGGTCTCTCTCAAGACAACCATTTCGGTCAGCTGGTCGTTGATATGGCCGACCTTTTCAAGCCCTTTGTACTCCTGGATCAGGCTGCAGGCGCCGATGATCTGATTCATGAAGCCCACCTTGCAGGTACCGCCGCAGGTCATCCTGTGCGTCTTGGCAAATCGGGTCACGAATTTCGCCGAGTATTTGACCTCCCCGCAATGGAAGACACGATTCCAGGGAACGAACACGTTATCGAAGATAACCAGGGACGTTTCTCTCTGACCGAAGCGCGGATTGCCCAATTCCTCCAGATCATCGGCTGCATCTCGTTCCGCGGAATAGGCGGAATACTGGCAAACATAGGTAATCCCCGGCGCGTCCGTGGGGGTGGCAAAGGCAACGGCGTAGTCTTCTTCACCCTGGAAATGGGAGGACTGCGGCAGGACCACCAATTCATGGCTGGCATACGCCCCGCTGATGTTGATCTTGGCCCCGCGCACGAAAATGCCGTCCTCGTTCTTGTCCACGACTTTCAAGGACAGGAAGGGGTCGGTCCAGTCCAGCGTTTTCTGGCTGCGTTTGCCGCGCGGCTCGGTGAGCGCGCCGGCCACCGAAAGATCCTTGCGCTGCACCATCTTGAGATATTCAAGGAACCTGGGGTAATACGCGGTACCCAGGTCCCTGTCCATCTCCCAGCAGGTGCCGGCAAGCGCATGAAAGGTATCGTATCCCACGCATCGATATATGCAGGTCCCGAGCGTTTCGGCGGTAAAGGTCCCGGCCTCGGCCTTTTTCAGCAGATCATCGGTGCTGGCGCTGATATGCGTATAGCGGTTGACCATGTCGTCGATGAGCGGGGAATAACAGGTCATGATGTCCTTGTAGCGCGGGTCCAGGGCCCATTCATAACTGGCCTTGTTGGCCTCAACCACCGTCCGGGTGTTTTTGTTTTCAAGGATGCTCTCCACCTTTTTCCCGTTCATGAAAACTCGCGGCTTGAGGGCTTTCAGACTCTCTTCAAATTGCTCGGGGCTCATTAGCGCCATTTTGCTGCTCCTTTTGCGTAACAAGTTTCTCGCCTGAAAAGCTTTCAGCGCGATAGGAAGATCAATCCAACGGGCAACCCAGGATCAGCCCGGCGCGATGATTTGCATGGCGCGCCTTCGTGAACGTGCTCACGATGCATTTCTATCAGAAGGCTTCTGCGAGACTGTTGATCTTTCTCAAGAACTCGGTCCGCAAGCAAGCCGGCGGCAAAACATGAGGCTGGAACTGAACTGGAGGAAGTTCCAGAAAGCATTTTTGTTCAAACACGAAATTGGTGCTCTGTAATCCAAGTCACCGACTTTTACGTGCTATCGCGCTCTAATGGCCTCGCTGAAGCGCGCCTTGCTTCCTCAGTTGAACGTTCACAGCGAGGAACGAAATGAAAATTGCCGTCACCAGCCAGGACCGCAAGACCATCACCGGACACGCAGGCAAATGCCGCAAGTTTTGGCTGTACGAGATTGATGGCAAGACGATCCTCAATAAGACCTTGCTTGAACTGGCGCTGGAGCAATCCTTGCATGAAAGCCACGGTGCAGGCACTCATCCGCTCGATGGGATCGACGTGCTGATCAGTGGTGGTGCGGGTCAGGGGCTGATCCGGCGCCTCGACAGCATGGGCATACAGGGTCTGGTGACTCCGGAAACCGAACCCGATTCCGCAGTGGCCGATTTTCTCGACGGCACGCTGAAGCTGGGCCAGCCCGAATCCCATGTCGGCAACGGCGAACACCACGACGGCAAGCATGCTTGTTGCCATTGACTCGTACCTGGCTGCCGGACTTCGCCTGCCAGATCGAGTCGCGACGACAGGCAGTTAGTCAATCTAGGCCAGCGCCTTGTTCACGATCTCGGCCACGTCCTTGGACAGACCCTGCGCATCGCGGATGCGCTCCAAAGCGGCGCTGGCGTGCTGCCTGCGCCCGGCGTCGAATTTGCGCCAGCGGTCGAAGGCGCGCGCCATGCGCGCCGCGACCTGCGGATTGAA
>DAIDTN010000151.1 GCA_027457185.1 Burkholderiales bacterium
AACGAGCCTATGATCATCCAATGCGACGGCTGCGGTACGAAATAATGTTGAGCCTGATCGCTCATGTTGTTCTCCTCGATTTAGACCGGCTTGCCGATAACCAAACGCACCAGCAGTATCAATCCAACCACCAGAAGCGCCGCTCCGATCAGGCCGGCGATGATCACCTGATGCGGCTTCAGCTCCACGCTGTCCGTCTCGTAATCACGGCGCTTGCGGATGCCGAGGAAGGACCAGAACACCGCCTTCACCACCTGCAGCAGCGATGCCTTTTTTTGAGCCTGCGCCACCGTCACCCCCGACGGGTCTTGCGGCTCGCGCCGTTACCGGACATGCCGAACACCACCGCCAGCAGCTTCTTCAGCATGCGTGCGTTCGCTGGGGGTGAAGCGGCGGCGGGCGAACTCATTTGGCCAGCCAGTACTTGAGCACGATCGCGATAAAGAATCCCAGCGCGACCGCGGCCAGAATCAGCGCCGTTCTATTGTTATTCGGCTTTGGGCTGCTCATGCTGTCACCGCGCATCACTTCACTTCCGGCTGCTCATGGAAGCTGTGATAGGGCGCCGGGCTCGGCAGGTGGGTCCATTCCAGGGTATCTGCGCCTTCCCACGGCCGCGCCGGCGCTTTCTCGCCCTTGCCGAATACGCTGCACTTCAACACGATGTACAGAAACAGCAGCTGGGAGAGTCCGAAGCCGAACGCGCCGACGCTCGAGATCTGGTTGAAATTGGTGAACTGGCTGGCGTAGTCGGGGACGCGCCGCGGCATGCCGGCGAGACCGAGAAAGTGCATCGGAAAGAAGGTGATGTTGAAGAACACGATCGACAGCCAGAAGTGCCACTTGCCCAGGGTCTCATCGTACATGCGACCGGTCCACTTCGGAATCCAGAAATAAGTGCCGGCGAATATCGCGAACAGCGAGCCCGCGACCAGCACATAGTGGAAATGCGCCACTACATAGTAGGTGTCCTGCAGCTGCACATCCACCGGCATGATCGCGAGCATCAGTCCGGTGAACCCGCCCATGGTGAACACGAACAGAAACCCGACTGCGAACAGCATCGGCGTCTCGAAGGTCATCGAGCCCCTCCACATAGTGGCGAGCCAGTTGAACACCTTCACCCCGGTGGGCACCGCGATCAGCATGGTGGAGTACATGAAAAACAGCAGTCCGGCGGTCGGCAGCCCGACGGTGAACATGTGGTGCGCCCAGACGATGAACGACAGGATCGCAATCGATGAGGTGGCGTACACCATCGAGGCGTAGCCGAACAGGGGCTTGCGCGCGAACGCCGGGATTACCTGGCTGATGATGCCGAACGCCGGCAGGATCATGATGTACACCTCGGGATGGCCGAAGAACCAGAAAATGTGCTGGAACATCACCGGATCGCCGCCGCCGGCGGCGTTGAAGAACGAGGTGCCGAAATGGCGGTCGGTCAGCGTCATGGTGATGGCGCCGGCGAGCACCGGCATCACCGCGATCAGCAGGTAGGCGGTGATCAGCCAGGTCCACACGAACATCGGCATTTTCATCAGCGTCATCCCCGGGGCGCGCATGTTGAGAATGGTGGTGATGATGTTAATCGAGCCCATGATGCTGGAAGCGCCCATGATATGCAGGGCGAATATGCTGAGATCCATGCCCGGGCCCATCTGGATGGACAGCGGCGCATACATGGTCCAGCCGGCCGCGGGGGCACCGCCCGGGACGAAAAACGAAGCGATCAACAGCGACCCCGCCACCGGCAGCAGCCAAAAACTCCAGTTGTTCATGCGCGCGAACGCCATGTCGGGCGCGCCTATCATCATCGGGATCTGCCAGTTGGCGAAACCGACGAAGGCCGGCATGATCGCCCCAAACACCATAATCAGGCCGTGCATGGTGGTGAGCTGGTTGAAGAACTCCGGCGTTACGATCTGGAGGCCGGGCTCGAACAGTTCGGCGCGTATGGTCAGCGCCAGCACGCCGCCGATGAGCAGCATGGTGAACGCGAACCACAGGTACATCGTGCCGATGTCCTTGTGGTTAGTGGTGGTCACCCAGCGCATCAATCCAGAGGGGGGGTGCGCGTGGTCGCCGTGCTCTGCTGCGTGACCGTGACCGTGGGTATCGATGACTGCGCTCATGCGTTTCTCCTGGAATTCCAATCGTTACTTGCGCGCCGCTTTGACTTCGGCCGGCTGCACCATGTCACCCGTCTTGTTGCCCCAGGCGTTGCGCTCATAGGTAATCACGGCGGCGATGTCGGTGTCCGACAGCTGCTTGCCGAACGCCACCATGGCCGTGCCCGGCTTGCCGTTGAGCACCCGGTTGATATGCGCCGCTTTGTCGCCGGTCGCGATCTTGGAGCCGTCCAGCGCCGGGAACGTCGGCGGCAGTCCCTTGCCCGTCGCCTGGTGGCAGGCGGCGCAGTTGGCAGCGTACACTTTCGCGCCCCTCGCCTGGAGGTCCGCCAGGGTCCACTGTTTGTTAGGATCTTCGGCGAGGGCGCTCGCCTTCTTTTTCTGTTCGGCAACCCATTGCGTGTACTCTTCCTGCGAGACCACCTTGACCACAATCGGCATGAAGCCATGGTTCTTGCCGCAGAGTTCGGCGCACTGGCCGCGGTAGGTGCCTTCCTTGTCGGCCCTGAACCAGGTATCGCGCACGAAACCCGGAAAGGCGTCCTGCTTGATGCCGAAGGCCGGCACCCAGAACGAATGGATCACGTCCTCTGCGGTCGTCAGAACGCGCACTTTTTTGCCCACCGGCACCACCATCGGGTTATCCACTTCGAGCAGGTAGTGTTTGTCCTTGGGCTCCAGGTTGTGGATCTGATCCTGCGGCGTAGTGAGGGTGGACAGGAACGAAATGCCCTTGCCTTCGCCCTTGAGATAGTCGTAACCCCATTTCCACTGGTAACCGGTAGCCTCAATCGTAATGTCGGGGTTGGACGTGTCCTTGAAATCGATCACGGTCTTGGTCGCGGGCCAGGCGATACCGATGAGGATCAGAAACGGGATTACGGTCCAGATGATTTCCACGGTGGTGTTCTCGTGGAACTGCGCAGCCTTGTGGCCGACGGACTTGCGGTGGGCGTAAATGGAGTAGAACATCACGCCAAAGACGATGCAGAATATCACCAGAATGACGTACATCATCAGCATGTGCAGATTGTAGATTTCGCCCGCGATCCGAGTCACGGGCGGCTGAAAATTAACCCGGTAGGCGGCGGATGCCAGTCCCGTGTATAGCGCCAGCATCAGGCCGCCGGTCAGGCCGGTCAGTCGTCCCAGATTGCTATTCATGATTTCCTCGTAGCCTCAATAACCCGGTAGCGAAAGTTGCCCGCGTTAGCTGCCCACTTGTACGCGGACCCTAACACGAGAGTCATGCCGATTTCGCTTTTTTTTCGCTCACACTGCGAAAAAAAGTTCGGTACGCTAGCACAGGCCCGGAGCTTAATCAAGCGTTTCGCGGATCGACGCCGCTTGCCGGGGCGGCGCCGGGCATGTGACCAGGGTCACAGGGAAGCAATACAAACGATGGTAAAATTGTCGCCTGTCAAATTCCCTGCGCGAGCCGAGCTGCCATGTCTGCCATGAACGTCGAACTAGCCCGTTTGAATATGATCGAACACCAAATCCGCCCGTGGGAGGTGCTGGACCAGAACGTGCTGGACCTGCTCTACGCGGTCAAGCGCGAGGATTTCGTGCCTGCCGCCTATCGGATGCTCGCCTTTTCCGATCTGGAAATTCCGATAGGCCAGGGCGAGCACATGTGGCAACCCAAGCTGGAGGCGCGCGTGCTGCAGGAACTGGCGGTGAAGCCGACCGACCAGGTGCTGGAAGTCGGCACCGGTTCCGGCTATTTCGCGGCGCTGCTCGCGCGGCGCGCGCAGCACGTCTACAGCATGGAGATCCACCCGGAACTGAAAGCATCGGGCGAAGCGAGCCTGCGCCGCGCCGGCGTGGCCAATGTGACCGTGGAACTCGGCGACGGGGCGCGCGGCTGGACCAAACATGCGCCCTACGACATCATCGTGCTCACCGGCTCGACACCGGTGCTGCCGCAACAGCTGTTGCAGCAGATGAAAACCGGCGCGCGCCTGTTCGCCGTGGTCGGCGACCCACCGGTGATGGCGGCGCGGCTGATCACCTGTACCGGCGAGGGCGTCTATAACTCCATCGATCTGCTGGAGACGCGAATTGCGCCGCTCACCAACGCGCTCGCGGGCGAGCGCTTCAGCTTCTGACCATGACGCAGATCACGCCGCAGTTGCTGCAACAATGGCTGGCCGATCGCGCACGCAAGCCGCCGGTTCTCCTCGACGTGCGCGAGCCCTGGGAATTCCGCACCTGCCGCATCGAGGGATCGATGCTGGCGCCGATGAATACCATTCCGGCGCGAGCGCAGGACCTCGATCCCGGGACCGACACCGTGCTGATCTGCCATCACGGCGTTCGCAGTTACCAGGTGGGCCTGTTCCTGGAGCGCAACGGCTTTTCCAGTCTCTACAACCTGCAGGGCGGGGTAAATGCCTGGGCCGACCAGGTCGAGCCTACTATGCCCAAATACTGAGCCCGACATGAAACGGCACGCGATCGTCCTCGCCCTATTTGCATTCAGCCAGCCACTGTTCGCGGCCGACCTGCTGCAGACTTATCGCGAAGCCCGTGCCGACGACCCGGTGTACGCCTCGGCTCGGGCCGCGCGCGATGCCGGCCGCGAATATCTGCCGCAGGGACTGGCTCAATTGCTTCCGCAGATTGGCGCCAGCGCGTCCACCCAGATGAACTACATCGGCATTTCCTTCCGCGACGTGCTGCCGTCGGCGACGCGCGACGGCAACACCAACGGCTACGGGGTATCGCTGACCCAGCCTTTGTTCAACTGGCAGGCCATCATGGCGTACAAGGAAGCCGGCTTCAAAGTGGCACAGGCTGAAGCCGTCTTCGGTCAAGCGGAGCAGGACCTGATTGTGCGTGTGGCCCAGGCTTATTTCGACGTGCTCGCTTCCCAGGACAGTCTCGCTTTCATCCAGGCGCAAAAGACCGCGATCTCGGAGCAACTGGCGCAGGCCAAGCGCAACTTCGAGGTGGGCACCGCCACCATCACCGACACGCACGATGCGCAGGCGCGTTTCGACCTTGCCGTAAGCCAGGAAATCGCGGCGCAGAGCGACCTCGAGATCAAAAAGCGCACTCTCCAGCAGATCATCGGCAAGTTTCCGGATCGGCTGACCCCGCTCAGGCATTCGATCGACCTTAGCCCGCCTCAGCCCAATGCAATGGAGCAGTGGGTAAGCCGCGCCGAGGACCAGAATTTCACCGTGCGCGTACAGCAAGCGGCGTTGGAGATTGCCTCGCGAGAGATCGAACGCAGCCGCGCCGGTCACTATCCCACGCTCAACATGGTGGGCAATTTCAGCAAGAACTCCGCGTCCATATTTACCAGCGGCCCCGTGAATTACGCCACGGACACCATTGATCGCTCCATCGGCGTGCAACTCTCGATTCCCCTGTATGCCGGCGGCGGGGTCAACTCGCTGGTGCGCCAGGCCATCGCGAATCAGGAGAAGGCGCGCCATGACCTGGAAAATGCGCGGCGTACCGCCGCGCTTCAGGCGCGGCAAGCCTATCTTGGCGTAACCAACGGCATGGCGCAGGTAAAGGCGCTGGAGGCAGCGCTCGTCTCCAGCCAGAGCGCGCTGGATTCGAACAAACTGGGCTACCAGGTGGGCGTGCGCATCGAGATCGACGTACTGAACGCGCAGCAGCAGCTGTTCTCGACCATGCGTGACCTGGCCCAGGCACGCTACAACACGCTGGTGAACGAACTCAAGCTCAAAGCCGCAGCCGGTACGCTGGCAGAGGAAGACGTGGCAGCAGTCAACCGCCTGTTGGGTACCGATTAGGTCAGGAAAGTCTAAGTTCTGCGCGACGAACCTAGCAAGACGCATCAAACTGTTACGACTGAGCTTGCGCGGACGGCGTCCCGTCCGCGTGGATCATCGATCGCGCACGGATGAAAAGCACATCCGCGCACAATCGACGATCTTGTATAAAAACAAGCCCGCGCCTTACCCGTTTTTAACAATAACCGTGTTTTTCGTGCGGACACGCTTTTCATCCGCACGAAAAACGCGGTTGGCGCGCGCAGCGCGCAATGCCTGCGACGGTAATTAGCGCGGCGTAAGCAGCCGTTCGCAGATGGCCAGACTGCGTGCCGTTGCGCCCTGGTGCGCACGGCTGAACGCGAGCGCCGCCTGCGCCATGCGCGCTAGGCTCGCCTGATCCCTTAGCAGCTCCCCCGCACGCTCGCCCAGCACGTCCGCGTCAGCGACCTCGATCGCGGCGCCAGCCGCCAGCGCCAGACTCGAGGCCGCGGCAAAATTGTACATATACGGCCCGAATAACAGCGGCCGGCCCACGGCACAGGCCTCGATCAGATTCTGTCCGCCGTAAGGCAACAGGCTGCCGCCGATGAAAGCCAGATCGCAGGCGGCGTAGTAAGCCACCATCTCCCCCATGCTGTCGCCGAGCAGCACGCGGCAATCGCGCGAGACGGCACGATTATCGCTGCGGCGTACGTAACCGAGCTTGCGCCGTTCGAGCAATGCCGCGATTTCGTCGAAGCGCTGTGGATTGCGCGGCACCAGCAGCAGCAGCAAATCCTCGATGCGGACGCGCGCCAAAGCATCCAGGACCATTTCTTCCTCACCCTCGCGCGTGCTCGCCGCGAGCAGTACCGGTCGTGGACCGATGCGCTGCCGCAGCTCCGCGCCCAGCGCCAGCAGCCGCGGCGCCGGCACGACGTCGAACTTGAGATTGCCCGTCACCTCGACACTGCGTGCGCCCAGGAGCTCGAGGCGCTCGGCGTCCTCGCGGGTCTGCGCGCTTACCGCCGCCAGGCGGCCGAGCGCGGCGCGGGTCAGCGGCGCCGCCAGCTCGTAGCCGCGCGCGGATTTTTCTGACATGCGCGCATTCGCAAGGAGCAGCGGCACGCCCAGCCGCGCGCAGCCTTCTACCAGATTGAACCAGATCTCGGTTTCCATGAGGATGCCCAGGCGCGGCCTGAAGCGCGCGAGAAACCGCGCCACGGCGCCGGGATAATCGTAGGGCAGGTAGACGATGGTCGCCCTGTCGCCGAAGAGCTGCTGCGCCGTCTCCCGCCCGGTGGGCGTCATCTGCGTGAGCAGAAGTTCATGGTCGGGATAGCGCGCCGCCAGCGCACGCACCAGCGGTTCAGCGGCACGCGTTTCGCCCACCGACACCGCATGCAGCCAGATCACCGGTCGCGCCGGTTTGGCCTGATACCAACCGAAGCGCTCGCCAATATGTTCGCGATAGCCGGGCTGGCGCCGGCCCCGCCACCACAGGTGCGCGAGCGCCCAGGGAAACAGCAGCCACAGCAGCAGCCGATAGCCGATACGCCAGATCACGCCGGGTCTCCGCCGGCGACCTCATGCAGCGCGGTCAGCACCTCGGCCACCCCGGGTACCAGTTCGGGGCCGCCCAGGTTGCGCACCGGCGCCCCCTGCCCCGCGTATACGCCGGTCAGTTCCGAATGCGTGCCGCAGTAGAGCGCCACCACCGGTCGGCCCAGGGCCACCGCCAGATGGGTCAGGCCGGTATCGACGCCCACCACCGCACGCGCCCCGGCGAGCAGCCCGGCCATGCCGCGGATACCGAGCGCAGGCGGCACGACTGCCTTAGGCAGCGCACGCGCGATGCGCTCGCTGCGGGCGCGTTCCCCGGCATCGCCCCA
>DAIDTN010000152.1 GCA_027457185.1 Burkholderiales bacterium
CTTCGCGGTCTCCCATTTCAGCCCGGCGGGAAATCCGCCGCCGCCGCGACCGCGCAGGTTGGCTTTCTTCACCTCGTCGACAATCTGCTCGGGTTTCATCCGGAACAGCGCTTTGGCGAGCGCCGCGTAGCCGCCGAGCGCCAGGTAGTCGTCGATGCGCATCGGGTCGATGCGCGTGTTGTCGCCGATCAGGAGGCGCATCTGGTGCCGGTAGAACGGCACCTCGCCCATATGGATTGCCTTCTCGCCGGTATCGGGGTGCGCATAGACCAGGCGCTCGACCACCTCTTTCTTCAGCGTGCACGCGATGATCTCGGGAACGTCCTCGGGTTTGACCTCGAAGTAGCAGATCTCGTCCTTTCCGACGACGACGTTGGGCCCCTTGGCGCAAAAGCCGTGGCAACCCGTGACCCGGACCTCGACACCGACGTCGGCACCGAGCTTTCCGACTTCAGTCCGGAAAGCGTTTGCGACGCGGGAAGAGTCCAGCCCGTGACAGGCCGCGCCGGCGCAGACCGCGATGCAGGGGTTGGCGGGATCGCGGGATGACAGGATGCTCGCGCGCAGTTGTTCGAGTTCAGCGGCTGATTGGAGCCTGGTCATAGCGTGGTGTCCTACAGATATTCCTTGAGCACGTCCTCGACCCTGGCGGGCGTCATGCGGGCGTGGTGCGTGCCGTTGACGATGATTTCGGGCCCGATGCTGCAGCTGCCGAGGCAGCTCCCGCTCTCGAGGCTGAAGCGCCAGTTGGCGTCGGTCTCACCCGGCTTGATGCCGGTCGCGCGCTCGACCGCGTCCATCAGCTTGTCTGCGCCGCGCAGATGGCAGGAGATGCCGGTGCACACGTGCACCTCGTTGCGCCCCTTGGGCGTCAGGCTGAATGTCTTGTACAGAGTGGCGATGCGCAGCACCCGGCTGAACGGGATGTCCAGGGCCGCGGCGACCCGGTGCAGCACGTCGCGCGGCAGCCAGTGGTTCTCGTGCTGGATTTCCATCAGCACGTGTATCAGGTCGCCGGACTTGCCGCGGTGCTTTTCGATGATCTCATCTATCTTGGCGCTATCCATGGCCGCTCATCCAATCCCAATCGAATTTCAATTTCCGCTTCCCCGCTGCTCGTCGCTCAGACTGCGGCCACCAGCGCCTGGCCGGATTCGAACTTGATCAGCCCGCGCTCGCTCAGCTGCTGCAGATGCCGGGCGACCTCGGCAGGCTCCAGGTCCAGGTTCCCCGGAATCTCCATCGCGGCCACCGGTTGCTTGCGCAGGAAACCCATGATGCGGCTCATCACCAGCTTGTCCAGGATCAGTTCATTGAACAGTTCGTCGAACTCCTGGCTGCCGAAGAACTTGCGGTATCCGTCTTCGCTGGGCACCGGCACTCTCAGCCGTTCCCGCTCCACCAGCTTGATGTAGTGGACGAGGTCCACGGCGGTCTGCATGCGCGATGAAATTTCGGCGACGGCCATGCCTTCGGCAGAGCCCAGCGGCCCCAGGCTTTTGACCTTGGCCGATATCTCGTTCATGACCTCGGCGAAGCGCACGCCTTCGCCCGCCGATACCCATTCCAGCCGCAGCCGGTCGGGATTCACGCCGAGCTTCTCCAGGATGCGCTTGGCCATCAGGGTATTGCCCATCGCATCGTAGTTGCCCTCGGGATTGTAGTGGCAGTCGTTCAGGTGACAGCCGCCGATGAACACGCCGTCGGCGCCCTTGGCGAAAGCGCGAAAAACGAACGCCAGATCGACCCGTCCCGAGCACATCAGGCGGATCACGCGCAGATGCGGCGGATACTGAAAGCGCGAGACGCCGGCGAGGTCGGCCCCGCCATAGCAGCACCAGTTGCACAGGAATCCGACGATGGTCGGCTTGAACTCGGTTGGAGCGGCCATGGCTCAGTTCACCCTTTCAGTTGGCGACGCACGCTGCGCGTTGTTTGCATGCCGATATTCAGCCCGCGAGCGCCGCATCGATCTGGCCGAACACTTCGTCGTCGGTGTAATGCTTCAGGAACACCGCGCCGGTCGGACACTTCGCATTGCACAGGCCGTCTCCTTTGCACAGCACCGGATTGATCGTGGCTTTCTTGCCGCGCTTTGTTTCGCGGAATTCGATCGCGCCGTAGCTGCAGGAGGTGATGCAGGCCCCGCAGGACACGCACAGGCTCTCGTTCACCTCGCACACCGAGCCGGAGGCGACGACGGTGTCGTGCGTCAGCAGCGTCAGCGCGCGGCCGGCTGCGCCGTAGGCCTGGCCGATCACTTCGGACAGGTGCTTGGGATACTGGGCCGTGCCGCACAGGTAGACGCCTTCGGCGGCGAAATCGACCGGCCGCAGTTTCACGTGCGCTTCCTGGAAGAAGCCGTCGGGGCCGAGCGGCACCTTGAACAGGCGCGCCGTGTCCTCGCTGCCGGCGGAAGGAATGACCGCGGCGGCCAGCACCACGGCATCGGCATCGAGGGCGAGTTTCCTGCCCAGCACCGGATCGGACACGGTCACTTTCAGCACGCTGCGTCCGCCTTCCTCGGCGGCCTCCACCTGCGGCTTGTCCTGCGGTTCGTAGCGGATGAACTTGACGTCCTTGCTCGACGCTTCGCGGTAGTAATCCTCGTTGAAGCCGTAGGTGCGCATGTCGCGGAACAGCACATAGACGTCCATGTCCTTGCTGACGGACTTGAGCTTCAGCGCATTCTTCACCGCACCGCTGCAGCAGACGCGGGAGCAGTAGTTGCGGTCCTCCTGCCTGCAACCTACGCACTGGATCATCACCACACTTTTCGCGGTGCGCACCTGCTCGTCGCCGCCGGCGATTTTCTCCTCCAGCTCGAGCTGGGTCATGACCCGGGGATCCTGTCCGTACAGATACTCGGTCGGCTGGTACTCGTCGGCGCCGGTGGCGATGATGGCCGCGCCGTGCTTGATCTCCTGCACCCGGCCCTTGGACTTCACCTTGGTGACGAAATTGCCGACGTAGCCCGAGACATCCGTGATGGTGGCGTCGGTGATGACCCGGATCAGCTGATGGCGGTAGGTCTTCTTCTTCAGGTCGTTGAGGTAGGCCTGCACGTCGAGCCCCTCGACCGTGTAGTGGATGCGGCGCGCCATGCCGCCGAGGTCGGAGGCCCTCTCGATGAGATAGGTCTGGAATCCCTGCTCGGCCAGGGTCAGGGCGGAGGTCATGCCGGCCACGCCGCCGCCGACGACCAGCGCCGCCTTGTTCACGGGCAGGGAGAATTCGTCCAGCGGCTCCAGCATGCAGGCGCGCGCCACCGACATGCGCACGATGTCCTTGGCCTTCTTGGTGGCGTCCGCCTGCTCCTTGGAGTGGACCCAGGAGCAATGCTCGCGGATGTTCGCCATGTCGAAGAAATACTGGTTGATGCCCGCCTCGCGCAGCGTGTCGCGGAACAGCGGCTCGTGCGTCCTCTGGGTGCAGGCCGCGACCACGACGCGGTTCAGCCCCTTGTCGCGGATGGTGTCCCCGATCGCCTTGGCCGTATTCGTCGCGCAGGCGAACAGGCTTTCTTCGGCATGAACCACGTTTCCAAGCGTTTTGGAGTATTCGACGATACCGGGCACGTCCACCACGCGGCCGATGTTCGCGCCGCAGCGGCAGACGAAGACACCGACTTTCGCTTCTTCCCGGGTGACGTCCTTCTCTGTCGGGTACACCCGTTCGGTGCTCAGCCGCCCGCGCCGCGCCTTCAGCATCTGGCCCGACAGGGCGCCGGCGGCGCTCGCGGTCATCACGGCTTCGGGGATATCCATCGGGCCGCGGAAGGCGCCGCTGATGAAGACGCCGGCGCGCGTCGTCTCGATCGGGTTCACCGGGTTTACCTTGCAAAAGCCCTGGGGGCCCAGCTCGACGCCGAACTTCTGCGCCAGCTCCTTCGCGCCGGCGGGCGGGTTCAAGCCGACGGACAGCACCACCAGTTCGAATTCCTCCTCCTTGACCCCTGCGTCGTTGGTGGAATAGCGGATGGTGATGTTCCTGGTCACCGGGTCCTCGTGACCGATAGACACGTAGCTGCGGATGAATTTCACGCCGGGCAGTTTCTCCGCCCGCTGGTAGAAGCGCTCGAAGTCCTTGCCGTAGGAGCGGATGTCGTTGTGGAAAATCGTCGCCTGCATCTCCGGCACGTGGTCCTTGGCCAGGATCACCTGTTTTTGCGTGTACGAGCAGCACACCGCGGAGCAATAGCTGTTGCCGCCGGGGATCACCTGCCTGGAACCGACGCAGTGTATCCAGGCGATCTTTTGCGGATGCTTCTTGTCCGACGGGCGCAGGATGTGCCCCTCGTGCGGCCCGGTGGCGCACAGCAGCCGCTCGAAATCCATGCTGGTGACCACGTTCTCGTAGCTGCCGTAACCGTAGTCGCCGCGCAGCTTGGGGTCGAACGTCTCGTAGCCGGGCGAGAGCACGATCGCCCCGACCTTGACCTCGACTTTCTCGGGCGTCTGGTTGAAGTCGATGGCGTCGTTTTCGCACACGCCGGTGCAGATCGAGCAGGTCTTGTCCTTCAGGAACAGGCAGGTGTCGTCGATGTAGGTGACCAGCGGCACCGCCTGCGAGAAATAGATGTGGATCGCCTTGTTCAGCGACAGGTTCTCGTTGAACGGGTCCGGGATCTTGACCGGGCAGTACTCGACGCAGACGGTGCAGCCGGTGCACTTGTCCTCGTCGACATAGCGGGGTTTCTTGTTCAGCGTCACCGTGAAGTTGCCGGCCGATCCTTCCACGCCGGCCACCTCGGTGTAGGTCAGGATCTCGATGTTGGGATGCCGGTCGCACTCGATGAATTTCGGCGATTCGATGCACATGGAACAGTCGTTGGTGGGGAAGGTCTTGTCCAGCTGCGACATCTTGCCGCCGATGGTCGGTGTCTTCTCCACCAGGTAGACCTTGAAGCCGGAGGTCGCCAGATCGAGCGCCGCCTGGATGCCGCTGATGCCGCCGCCGACGACCATCACGTCGCCGCGCTGATCGTCATGCGGACGCAGGGAGCGCTGACCGACCGCTTCGTGTGCGTGTTCGATAGCCCGTTCTAGTGTGTGTGCCACGGCATGATTCCTGGACCGGGGCCCCGACTAAAGGGCTTCCCGGATGATTTCGGTGATGTCCCTGACCTCGATCGCATCGCCGCCCTTCGCGTTCAGCCTGCTGTCCTCGAAGTTGGTGATGCAGTACGGGCAGGAGGTCGCAAGAACCTGCGCCCCGACGCCGATCGCCTGGGACAGTCTCAGGTCGGCGAAGCGTTCACCCTTGGGGGTTTCCATCCAGATCCGGCCGCCGCCGCCGCCGCAGCACAAACTGTTTTTGCGCGACTCGGGCAGCTCCTTGAATTGCAGGCCGGGCACGCTCTTCAGCGCTTCCCGCGGTTCGTCGTAGACGCCGTTGTGCCGGCCGAGGTAGCAGGGGTCGTGGTAGCTCACCGTCTTGGCGTATTCCGTCTTCAGCTGCAGCCTGCCTTCTGCGATCAGGCTGTGGATCAGCTGCGAGATATGCACCACCTCGAAGTGCACCATGAACTCCGGGTACTCGCGGGTGTAGGTGTGATAACAATGCGGCGAGGACACCAGGACCTTCTTCACCCCGTGATCGACCAGGGCGCGGATGTTCTGCCGCGCCAGGGTCTTGAACAGCGCCTCGTCGCCGGTCTTGCGGATGCTCTCGCCGCAGCAGCTTTCCTCCGCGCCGAGGATGCCGAATTCCACTCCCGCGTGATTGAGGATTTCGACGGTGGCGCGCGCAATTTTCCGCGCCCTGGGGTCGTAGGAAAGGTAACAGCCGGGGAGGTACAGGAATTCCATTCCCGCGGCGAAGGATTTGACGGCCAGGCCCTCGGCCCACTTGGCGCGCTTGGCGCGCTCTTCGCCGAAGGGGTTGCCCTCGGCGCGCAGGTTGGCGGCCACCACCCGGATCGGCTGCACCGCGTGCGGGAACACGTCGTATTCGGTGGCGATCCGGCGCAGCGCCACGCCGGACTCGATCTGCTTGACGTCGCGCGGGCAGACCTGCGGGCACTTGCCGCAGGTGGTGCAGCGCCAGATATCCTCGCTCTCGATTTCGGTCAGGCCGAAGCTCGCCTCGCGCACCAGCTTGCGCATGCTGAAGTTCCGCACCCGGTTCCACGGGCAGACCGTATCGCACAGGCCGCACTGGTAGCAGTACTTGAACGCATCGCCGCCGCTCGCCTTGATGGCGTCGATGATGTCCTTGAAGGGGGTGACCATTTCCATGTTCGTTCCCGGCTGTGCGGCGCCGATCCTAGGGCTTCGCCATTCTCGCCACGGCGTCCAGCACCTGCTGCAGCCCGTGCTTGTCGATGAGCGCCTCGACGCCGATCTCGATGTCGGGCGCGCTCGCCTCCGCCTCCTCGACTTCCTCTTCGCGCTCCTCGAAGATCAGCGCGTCGTTCAGGCACCACTCCACGCACTTGGGTTTCGCCAGCGGCGGTTCGTCTTCGCACATGTCGCATTTCAGCGGCAGGCCGGAATCGGGTTCCTTGAACAGGTCGCGCGAAGGACAGGAGGCGCGGCAGAACTCGCACTCGTCGTATTTCTTGCCGTCGATGATGTAGGTATCGCGGCCGGTGCATTCGGCCGGCGTATATTCGCCGGCGTAGACCGGCAGGTAGATGTCGCGCAGCGGCTCGCGCACGATCCTGATGCGCGAGCGCGCCGGATTGTTGCTGCTGTAGCGCGGCGTCGCGTGAAACAGCGAACAGATGACTTCGCACGCGCGGCAGCCGTTGCACAGGTCGGCGTTGATGGTGATCGACTTGATCTTCTTCATCACCTTAGGCATGGCTGAGGGCCTTCTTCCCTTCCGCTTCTTCTCCCGGCGATGACTTCTGCGCGCTTGCGTTCGCCTTGCCGAGGATCCCCCTTTGCTCCAGGTCCTCGGCGACGCAGGCGAGGTCGAGATCGAGCAGCGACTCCTTGGTCGGGATGCCGTTCGCGTCCCAGCCCTTCAACTTGTAGTACTCGTCGAGCAGCGTCTTCTCCAGTTCGGGGAAACGCTTCTTCCAGTGGTCCTCCGGCGGCTTGTCGTCGGCGCGCCGCATGCCCCGCCTGACGTTGATCGCGCGCAGCAGGGTGCGGTTGCGCGTGGCCGCCTTCCACAGGCTGGACGAGTCGAAGTCGATGCCGGTCCCCGCCGAAATGAATTTCGGAAAGTTGTGGATGTGATACGGCGGCTTCAGCGGGAAGGACGACAGCCCGGCGCAGGTTCCGAGCGCGTCGTCGATGTAGTGCATCTTTTCCTGCCAGTCGACGACATCGCAGCTGGCTTGGACCGACGGGTAATGGGGATTCGATTTCTCGCCGCGCGGCTCCCACTCCAGCAGGTAGCGCTTGAACTTGTCGTCGGGAACCTGGATCCAGTCCTCGACGAAAGCTGCACGCTCTTCCATGGTCGGAAACGGCGCCTGGGGAAACTGTCCCTCGATCTGGGTGATGTTGATTTTCTCGCCGGTCGCGTACATCAGGTAGTAGACCGGGTTCAGCATGCCGAGCTTCAGCGGCAGCTGCTCGTGTTTCTTGATCGTGTTGTGGTCGAATCTTTCCGCGCCCTTGCCGATGCGCCTGGCCGCCCAGTAGACGCCGTCGGCGAGCACGTCGCCGATGCCTTCGCGCCGGACGATCCGGTCGAGCAGCCAGAAAAAGCGCCCCTCGACGTCGGCCGGCATGCCCGGAAAATCCGCGTCGGTGAGGATGCCGGCCTCGAGCAGCTCGAGCGCAAAGGCCATGACCTGCGGCGTCGAGAATCCGTCCACGCCGTATTCGGTCGCGCGTTGCGCGATCTTGAAACCGAACTCCAGGTCGGAATAGGCCGCCATGGTGTAAGTGAGCTTGGAGTAGCACTTCATCATGTAAGTGGGCTGCCCCGGGACGGATATGGTCGCCCCGCATTTCATCGGACAGTTGTAGCAGCCGATCAGGCGCGTGCGCACGTCCTCCTGCGTCTTGCGCCACTTCTCTTCAATTTCGTGGGTCCAGAAGTCCTTGCGCCGGGTGCGCGCATTGCCCCACATGAAACTGGTGGTGTGCCACTGCTCGTCGACGATCGCCATTTCCTGCGGCGACCCGAGCCCCTGCAGGATGGCGGGGACGCCGGGAATCGGATGGTCTGCGCGGTACTTGATGTATTTCAGCACGTCGTCGCACAGGCTCATGAACTCTTCCGGCCGGGCGACGTTGACGTCCCTGGTTCCGCGTACGACGATCGCCTTGAGTCCCTTGTCGCCCATGACCGCGCCGATGCCGCCGCGGCTGGCGCTGGACCTGCCCTGCTCGATGGAGGCGTAGAAGACCCGGTTCTCGCCGGCCAGGCCGATGGCGGCCACCTGGGCGTTCGGCTCCTTCAGTTCCTGCCGGATGCATTCGGCGGTCTCGATGGCGCCCTTGCCGCGCAGATGCGCAGCGTCGCGGATTTCAACCTTGTCGTTGTGGATCCAGAGATAGACCAGCTCGGGCGACTTGCCGCGGATGATCACCTTGTCGTATCCGGCGTGCTTCAACTCGGGCGCCCAGAATCCGCCCATCATCGAATACGCGAGCAGCTGCGTCTGCGGAGAAAACGTCGAGACGACGGTGCGGTTGCAGCCGGGGGCCGCGGTGCCGCAAAGAAGGCCCGAGGCGAAGATCAGCAGATTGTCTTCGGAAAACGCCTCGGTCTCGGCAGGAACCCGGTCCCACAGTATCCTGGCGCTGGTGCCCAGCCCGCCCAGGTGCAGTTTGGTCAGTTCCGGATCGGTTTCCACCCGGTCGATACTGCCGCGGGAAAGATCGACCTCCAGCTCGAACCCTGTTTCTGCATACCGCATGTTCCTGGTCCTCTTTCAGACTGCGTTTGTATACGGCTGTCCTGCGTCCTTCGCGCTGGGCAGATGACCATCCGAAACGACGCGCGACCACGGCGCCTGCCGGCGCCCCTCCCGTAGCCGCCGGTCGGTCCTGGACTCGAAGCCCATATCCCGCCCGCTTGCATTTTTCGAGCTATTCGGTATTCTAGTACTATAATGCTTATTTATTCGATTTTCGTCAATTGATATTCATCAAACTTGTTGATTTTGCCGACAAACTTGACTAACGCGATCGGGTATTCCGCCGGCCCCGCCAAGCACGCCTGCAGGGGTATGAGGCGCAGCACAGGTGCCGGCCCGCCAGCCCCAGCGGCCCGGTCGCGCGCGTGGCAGAATCGATTCAACATCTGCGGCAGGCGAACCCCGACCAGGAGCCGGCAATGAACGAGGTGCGCAAACTTCTGGAGGCACGCTTTCCCGGCCTGCACGCGCGCATCGAGCAGACGCTCATCGACGCCGAGGCGCGCTACAACCGCCAGACCAAACAGGCGCCCTCGGAATTCCTGCTGGAGCACAGCCAGCGCACTGCGGCGATTGCTCACCAGTTAGCCGCAATGGAACAGGTCGATGCGTTCCTGCCGGTCCTGGTCGCGCTCTGCCACGATGCGGGCAAATTTCATGAGGGCGAATACCACCAGGACGACGTGCCCGAGGAAGAGCATGCCGCAATCCTCGCCGGGCGCATGCTCGCCGAATCCGGTGCGGAACGCGCCGATGTCGAGGCTGTGCGCGCCGCGCTGCGCTCACTGTACGACGACCGGCTGCCTAGCCTCCAAGCCTGCCGCATCGTGCAGGACGCGGACCGGCTCGACAAGCTCGGCGCGCTGGGCGTAGGCGCCTTCTTCACCAAGGCAACGCTGCGCGGACGCGGCCTCGTCGATGCGCTCGTGCACACGCTGAGCCGGGAACTGAGCTACGCCCTGGCGGCGCCGCATTCCATGTTGACCGAAACCGGGAAAAGGCTCGCCGGCGAGCAGACGGCGAAGACCGTCGCTTTCTTCGACGAGCTTCTGCACGACCTCGAACGTTGGGGCATCGCCGCTTTCGAGCGTCGCCCGCTCCTGGTGGAGGGGGATTTCCGCGCCCGCGACGGCGCACGCGTGCACAAGGTGCAGGTGACCATCGTCATGCCGCGCGCCTGCCCGGACTGCGAAGCGCCGATCGAACTCACGCATCGGAGCGAACGCGGCCTGAAATGCGACATGCTGAAGGCACGCTTCGCCTGCCAGTCCTGCGACTACGCGCGCAACATCTCCTTCTGCCTACCGATTCTCGCCTGAGATGGAAGCGCTCACGCGATGAAATACGCAGAAACCGGGTTCAGCCTGGAGATCGACCTGTCCCTGGGCCGCATCGAAAAGGTGGAGGCGGACCCCAGGGACACCGCGCTCTATCTCGGGGGACAGGGCATCGCAGCCAAGATCCTGTTCGAGCGCGTGCCACCCGAGGTCGACCCGTTTTCTCCCGACAATCTGCTGATCTTCAGCGCCGGTCTTCTGGTCGGCACGGCCGCGCCGAGCGCCAACCGGACCGTGGTAAACACGTTGTCACCGCAGACCAACCTGATGTCGCATTCCCTGTTCGGGGGATTTTTCGGACCGGAACTGAAATTTGCCGGCTATGACCGGATCATCATCCGGGGCAAGGCCCCGGACCTGGTCTATCTGTACATACACAATGACCAGGTGGAAATCCGCGACGCAACCCACCTGCGCGGAAAAGGCACCACCGAAACGCAGGACCTGGTGAAGCAGGAGCTGAAGGACCAGCGCGTCCAGGTGGCGGCCATCGGCCTCGCCGGCGAAAACAGGGTCTACATGGCTTCCATCGACCACAATCATGCGAGCGCGTCCCGCGGCGTCGGCGTGATCATGGGCGACAAACGCCTGAAGGCCATTGCCGTGCGCGGCACCAGGGACCTCAATGTCGCCAGGCCGGCCGAGCTGTTCGAACTCGCCCAGGCGCTGCACAAAAAGATCGGCGAGGGCGACGGCAACGGCGACTGGATGGCGGTGGACGAAGACGACAGCTTCCACCACAACCATTTCGCCTGGGGCAATGCGCGCACGCGCAGAAAACATTTCTGGAGCGACGAGCTGCAGCAGCGCTGGACGAAGTGGAAATACGATCATATGGACCGGCAGACCGGCTGTTTCAACTGTGCCAAGAAATGCCGCAACGTGATCAACTGGCCGGGACGGCCCCGCTTCGGCTATAAATGCTTCGGCAAGGACACCTACCACATGGCGGCGTTCCTGGAACTGGACTTCACCTATGAAATTCTCGGAGTCGCACAGGAATACGGCCTCGATTCCTACTCGACGCCGCAGGTCATCGCGTTCGCGCTCGAGCTGCTCGAGGCCGGCATATTGACCGACAAGGACTTTCCGGAAATGCCCGCCGACAGCAGGGGCCGGTTCTTCTACCTGCTGGAAAAGATCGTGCGCCGCGAAGGCATCGGCGACATCCTGGCCGACAGCGTGTCGCATGCGGCCAAGAGAATCGGCAAGGGCGCCGAAGCGTTCGACCACAACACCACGAAAAAATTCGAGCAGCTGCCGATCAAGCTCGGCAAGCTGAATCCCGCCTACTTTCTCATGATCGCCACCGGCGAGAAGATGAGCATTACCCAGATCGAGGGATCGTTTCCGCAGGACCCGCTTCCGACCCAGGAGGAAAGAGAAGCCTTCGTCAGCAAATGGGAGGCCCCGCCCGACGAGAAATTCAAGAAATACTTCCTCGACTGGAAAAAGCGCGACGACATTTCGGACGAGGCCACCTGCGAGATCGTGGACTGGAACGAAGCGATGCATTACATCGACGACTCCACCGGACTGTGCGGCTTCGTGTCCTCGTTCCGCGGCCAGTTCGGCGGAGGCGTCGCCTACCACATGAACAATATTCCGCAGATGATCTCGCATGCGACCGGCATGGAGGTGGACAAGGACAGACTGTGGAAGACGTTCCAGAGAATCCGGACCCTGGTCCGGGCCGTGAACGTGCGCAGAGGTCTGCGCCGAAAGGACGAACGCCCTCCCGAGGACCACTGGGCGGTGCGGGATGAACGCTACGAACAGGAACTGCTCTCCAAATATTACGCATTCAAGGGTTGGAACAGCGAGGGCATTCCGACCCGCCAGACGCTGGAGGCGCTGGATCTGGGTTACGCTGCGGATGATCTGGAACGAAGGGCGATCCTGACGGCCGCCGCCGGCGGTGTCGCCGGCGAACCGGCGGCAACGGCAAAGTAGGTCCGGGTGCGAACGGGAGAATTGCAGTGAGAGCCGGTAACAGCGCGAAGACGGTCAAGGAAATCAGGATCGATATCGAAAAATGCACGGGCTGCCGCGCCTGCGAAATGGCCTGCTCGGCGTTTCACGCCAAGCCGAGGTACAGCAGCGTCAATCCGGCGCGATCCCGCATCCGGGTGGTCACCGACGAGATAAACGACGAATACGTGCCGGTGCGCGCCGGCAACCACACCCGCACCGAGTGCGACGGCAGGCATTTTTACCAGCTCAACGGCAAGCAATACGGCGAGTGCAGCTTTTGCCGGGCGGCCTGCCCGTCCAGGGATTTTTTCATCGAGCCCGATTCCGGCCTGCCGCTGAAATGCGACATGTGCGAAGACGAACCGCCGCTGGCGGAGCCCCTGTGCGTCACGGTGTGCCAGCCCGGCTGCCTCACTTACGAAGAACGACGACTGGAAGCGGAAATCAACGAACCGGAGGAACGGGAAGCGATGGAGAATGGACTCCAGTCGCTGGTGAACCAGCACGGCATCGAGGCCGTGATCGACAACTTGAAGCGGCTGTCCAAGGGGCAGTAGCCCTGGGCGGCCGAGTGCCTGGGCCGGACCCGGCAACGACTCGCGAACGTGAAAGCCTGGCTTGCCGCCCACGAGCCGGAGCTGTTGTGAATATCACCAGGGCCGGCCGCAAACGGTACCCGCTCCAAGCCGGAACGGTCGCAGCGAAATTTTCCTCAGGAGGACGAACGTGATAGCCGAGACGGACGCCGCATGAATCCCCTCCAAGACACCGCTCCCGCCCGCGCCAGCCAGACGCGCGCCTTCAGCACGGTATTCCTGATCGAATTGTGGGAGCGCTTCGGCTATTACGGCATGGCCGCGCTGCTGGTGCTGTTCATGGTCCAGCAGCTCGGCTTCGACGACCGCAAGGCAAACCTGACCTGGGGCGCATTTGCAGCGCTGGTGTATGCGGCACCGGCGATCGGCGGCTGGATCGGCGACAAGATTCTGGGTGCGCGGCGCACCATGAGCGTCGGTGCGGCGATTCTTGCGCTGGGCTACCTGTTGCTCGCCCTGCCGTCGGACAGCCTGCCCTTCCTGTATACGACGCTGGGCGTGATCGTGGTCGGCAACGGCCTGTTCAAGGCCAACGCCGCCAATCTGGTACGGCGCATCTACGAAGGCGAGGACGCCCGCATCGATGCGGCGTTCACCATCTACTACATGTCGGTCAACATCGGCTCGACCGTGTCGATGCTGCTCACGCCCTGGATCAAGGAGCGCTACGGCTGGCATGCGGCATTTGCCGTCTGTTGCGCCGGCATGGCCGCGGGCCTGCTCAACTACCTGCTGATGCGCCGCACCCTCGCCCACGTGGGCTCGGCGCCTGACGATGCGCCGGTCAACTGGGGCAAGCTCGGCGCGGTGCTGGCGACCGGGGTCGGCGTGGTGTTCGTGACGGCGCTGATCCTGCAGCATCGCGAAATCGCGGTCGCGCTGGTGTACCTGGCCGGTGTGCTGGTGCTGGGAATCTTCGGCTGGATGATCGCGCACAGCACCCCGCGCGAACGCGCCGGCCTGATCGCAATGCTGATCCTGACCGCGCAGATTATTCTGTTCTTCATTTTCTATCAGCAGATGTCGACGTCGCTCACCCTGTTCGCGCTGCGCAACGTCGACCGCACCCAGACCCTGCTCGGCCACACCCTGTTTGTCTGGCAGCCGGCCCAGTACCAGGCCCTGAACCCGATCTGGATCATGCTGCTCAGCCCGCTGCTGGCATGGCTCTACAACCGGATGGCCAGCGGCGGGCGCGACCTGCAGATTGCCGCCAAGTTCGCGATCGGATTCGTGGTGGTCGCGGTCGGCTTTTTCATCTTCGGCATCAGCGGCGCCACCGCCGTCGCCGGCAAGGTGTCGTCCTGGTTCATGATCTGGGGCTACGGCTTCTATTCCCTCGGCGAACTGCTGGTCAGCGGCCTGGGGCTGGCGATGGTCGCGCGCTACGTTCCGGCGCGGATGGGCGGCTTCATGATGGGCGCGTTCTTCGTCGCCACCGGCATTTCCCAGTACCTGGGCAGCGTGGTCGCCAATTTCGCGCAGATTCCCGACAAGCTCACCGATCCGCTGCAGAGTCTGCCGATCTACACCGGCCTGTTCACCAAGCTCGGCCTGCTCGCCTGCGTCGGCGTCGCCTTGGCCGTGGCACTGCTGCCGATCATGAAGCGCCTGTCGAGCACGCACCGCGCGGTGCCTGCCGCGGCGGCCGGACTCGGCACCGTTGCCAGCGAGGAATAGCGAACCCAAAAGCGTCAGACGACTGTGTGGCGCCGCTGCGGAATGGCGCTTGTCGAATCGCTTGAGTTGTGACCCGCGCGTCAATTCGCGGGCGTCGGCTCGAACGTGACCGGCGCTTTGATAAGCGCCGCACGGCAGCTGCCGCGCTTGACCACATCGACCCGTATGCGCGCACTCGCGTCCAGGGTGCGCAAGGCGGCTTCCCGCACGGTACCAAGCCACGGCCCGCGGAAATAGGAGCCCAAATACGACCGCCCCATAGGCGCATTCCCGTTGGCATCGACGTACAGAAGCTCGCGCACCCGCCCGACGGTTCGGGCACAGGCCGTGCGAAACGACTCATCGCGGGCGATCTTTACGGCGACAAGTATTTCGATTTGATCCGGATCGACCTGGTAGGAAACACTGGCGCCTTCGAATGGGAACGGCCAGTCTTTGATTTCAGCGAGCGCGACCTCCAGTTTGAAACTGCTGAACTCGAGCCTGGACACGGGCAAGTCGTTGATTTCTTCGAGCGGCGTCGCCTGGACGCTGCTGCTGAAAGCGGCGGCGAACGCCAGGAAAAAAACAGCCATAGGTGTCTTCATTTCTTCCCATTATGCCAAACTTGGCGCCAATGGGACGCTGTTGATCCGGCTGAACGGTATCTTGCGGTCAGCCGCCGGCGACTATCGAGCCTCGGTACCCGAGCTGCCTGGCAGTTTCCGCAAAGTAGCCGAATCGATAGACAACGCTGCGCGGTTGCCGCAGGCAGCGCGTGTCGCCGAACTCGCAACTGATTTGAGGGCAGGGCGGGTTGCGATAGCCGCCGGGCTGCAGAGACGCATCTTCGCTGACCTCCTCCCACATGCCGCCGCGCACCGGCCGGAAACGCCATAGCAGGTAACCACGCCGCCCGGCCGTGTCGAGCAAGTCCTCTGCGTCGTGCACCTCCGAAACCGGCGCAAGATCCGCGTCAACATAGGGATGCGGCTGCCCGAATGCCATGTAGCACTCGATCGCTTCCTGCGTGGGCGCAGCGGGCCGCATGCATGGACGCATCTCGAAGCGGGTGAGGTCCCAGGACCCGAGCTCCCAGGCAACGTCCATGACCGCGTTCTCGACATCGCGCAGATCGCGCCAACGCCGATTGACTTGCAGGCACGATGACGGCACCGACTCATAGCGGAATTGCCGGCCGAGTTCGGTTTCTGTTTCGCGTTCTATGAATCCGTGCCAGTGCAGGGACAGAACCAGAGGCGTATCCGCGCAGGGCAGCGCCGCTATCGAGATGCCCGCCAAGGGAAGGCGATTGGAAACCATCTGTGACTCGATCGCATCCAGAAATTCCATATCAGCGGATCCTCCATCTCGTCGGTGTTGGACAGGTGACGCTGAAAATTACACCATGAGTTTCCGCAGGAGTGTTGCTAGCACTGACAGGACCGCGCTGCCAAGC
>DAIDTN010000153.1 GCA_027457185.1 Burkholderiales bacterium
AAATAAACCTTTGAACCGCCAAGGACGCCAAGAGCGCCAAGAAAAACTGACAAACGGTGCTTGCCAATCGTGGCCTATTCTCTGGCCCGCCGCTACTATGCTCTGAACATGACTATCCCGAATTATATTTCCGTCCTTGGCGGCTCAAGTAATTTCATGATCCGACGCAAGCCGCAGGGCGGACAGCATAGGTTTCGCCGCGCCGCCGGTTTATACTGCGGTGATATCCAGCCACTTGGGCCATGACATGCACAGTGCCGCCACAAAATCCGCCATCTGGTTGTTGATCGCCGCACTCGCCAGTGTCGCACTGCTGGCCGGTTGCGGCCAAAAGGGCCCGCTGTACCTGCCCGACGACAGCTCGCAGGCGCAGAAAAAGAAATCCACCGACACGCCGACTGCGCCTTGAGCACGGATACCTTTCCGCTCCGCGACGGGCAGCTGTACGCGGAAGATGTGCCGCTGGCCGAGATCGCCGCCCGCTTCGGCACGCCCTGCTATGTTTACTCGCGCGCCGCCATCGAACGGCAATACCGCGCTTTCGATGCCGCCTTCGGCGCGCGTGCGCACCGCGTCTGCTATGCGGTCAAGGCCAATTCCAACTTGGCCGTGCTCAATCTCCTGGCGCGGCTCGGCGCCGGTTTCGATATCGTCTCGGGCGGCGAACTGGAACGCGTACTGCGCGCCGGCGGCGATGCGGCGCGCGTGGTGTTCTCGGGCGTGGGCAAGAGCACCGAGGAAATGCGTCGCGCCCTGACGCTCGGCATCGCCTGCTTCAACGTCGAGTCCGAAGCCGAACTGGCCCGCCTCGACACGATCGCCGGCGAACTCGGCAAGCGTGCGCCGGTGTCGCTGCGCGTCAATCCGGACGTCGACGCCAAGACCCATCCGTATATCTCCACCGGCCTTAGAGACAATAAGTTCGGCATCGACATCCGCGCCGCGCTGGCCGTCTACGAACACGCCGCGTTGCTGCCGCATGTCGAAATCGTCGGTGTCGATTGTCACATCGGCTCACAGCTCACCGAGCTGACACCGTTCGGCGATGCCATGCAGCGCGTGCTGGAACTGGTCGATGCACTGAACGCACGCGGCATCACGCTGCGCCACATCGATTGTGGCGGCGGCGTCGGCATTCGCTACCGCGACGAACAACCGCCGACACCGGCCGAGTATGTCAACACGCTGTGCACGGCTTTGGCGGGACGCAGCGAGGCGATCATGATCGAACCGGGCCGCACCATCGTCGGCAACGCCGGCGTGCTGCTGACCCGCGTCGAATATCTCAAGCTCAACTCGCACAAGAATTTCGCCGTGGTCGATGCGGCGATGAACGATCTGCTGCGCCCGGCGCTGTACGATGCCTGGATGGCGATCACCCCCGTGCGGGCCGGCGCGCACGCCGCGCGCGTCTACGACGTGGTCGGCCCGATCTGCGAAACCGGCGATTTTCTCGGCAAGGACCGCCTGCTCGGCATCGCCGCAGGCGATCTGCTCGCGGTGCGCTCGGCGGGCGCCTACGGCTTTTCCATGAGTTCCAATTACAACACACGGCCGCGGCCCGCCGAAGTGATGGTGGACGGCGATAGCACCCACCTGATACGCCGCCGCGAAACCCTCGATTAACTGCTGGCCGGCGAAGCGCCGCTGCCATCATTGTAATTGGCTCGCGTGCGGCGCCGCACCGCACGCACAGGGTGCCTGCTGAACACCAAATACGGCGGGCACGCAATGAATTGGCCGGCTGATACCGGCCCGCCCTACATCACCACCATTCACTACAGTGCCGCCTTGATGCCAACACCGCCATTGCTTGCAAAATCGCCCCACCCCGGTAATCTTGCGCAATGCGCCTTCCCTTCACCAAGATGCACGGCCTGGGCAATGACTTCGTGCTCATCGACGCCACGCAGCAAGCCATCGCGCTCACGCCCGAACAGGTGCGCCGGCTGGCCGACCGGCGTTATGGCGTCGGCTGCGATCAGATCCTGATCGTCGAACCGGCGCACGATGCCGGCGCCGATTTTCATTACCGCATCTACAACGCCGACGGCGGCGAGGTCGAGCAGTGCTGCAACGGCGCGCGCTGTTTCGCGCGCTATGTGCGCGAAACCGGACTCAGCGACAAGGAGGTACTCAACGTGGAAACCGCCGCCGGCCTGATCCGCTTGCATGCGGAAGCGGACGGCCAAGTCACCGTCGACATGGGCGTGCCGCGACTGGAACCCGCGGAGATTCCCTTCGAGGCAGCGGCGCGCGCCATGCGCTACCACATCGATGTCGATGGCACGCTGCTGGAAATCGGCGCGGTATCGATGGGCAATCCGCACGCCGTGCTGCGCGTCGACAACGTCGACAGCGCGCCGGTGGCTACACTCGGTCCGCGCGGCGAGTCGCACCCGCGCTTTCCGCAGCGCGTCAACGCCGGGTTCATGCAGGTGCTGACGCGTGATCACATCCGTCTGCGCGTTTACGAACGCGGCGCCGGCGAGACGCTGGCCTGCGGCACCGGCGCCTGCGCCGCCGTCGTGGCGGGCCACGTGCAGGGCCTGCTCGACAACCGTGTCAGCGTGGACTTACCCGGCGGGCAACTTGTGATAAGCTGGGCGGGCGAAGGCGAGCCCGTATTCATGACAGGACCGGCCAACCGCGTGTTTGAGGGTACTATCGACATATGAAAATTCAAGCCCATTCCGAAGCCATCCCCGACATAGAACAGGAACGCAGCGTCGCCGACTACCTGCGCAACCATCCGGACTTTTTCACCGCACACCAGAATCTGCTGCTCAACCTCACGCTGCCGCATCACGCCGGCGGCGCGGTATCGCTGGTCGAGCGGCAGGTCGGCATGCTGCGCGAGCAGAACCGCGATCTCAAGGACAAGCTGCTGGAACTGGTGAACGTGGCCCGCGACAACGATCATCTGTCGCAGCGCCTGCACCGATTGACGCTGTCACTCATGGAAGCGCGCTGCCTGACCGATGTGCTGCACACCCTCGACGACAAACTACGCACCGAATTCCAGGCCGACGTGGTACGCGTGCGCCTGTTCGAAGACTGCCTGATCACGCCGCTCGACGACAATCAACAGACCCTGCGCCGCGACGACCCGGCCCTGGAATCGTTCAGCGGCATGATCCGCCTGCGCCGGCCGCAGTGCGGCACGCTCAAGCCGGAACAGATCGATCACCTGTTCGGCGAGCACGCCGTCGTCGTCGCTTCCGCCGTGCTGGTTCCGCTGGGCGGCGCCAACAGTTATGGCCTGCTCGCGGTCGGCAGCCGCGATCCGCAACGCTTCCACGCCGGACTCGGCAAGGTCTTCCTGACCTATCTCGGTGAACTGGCCAGCGCCGCCTTGCGGCCGTATCTAGCACCCGACAGCAGCGCCTGAATCATGAGCCCGGGCACTGCGCCCACCCTGCCTGACAGCGCGCTGATCTGGATCACGCGCTTCATCGACCACCTGCGGAACGAAAGACGTTATTCGCCCCATACCCTGAAGAATTATCAGCGCGACCTCAACGTGCTCGCCGCCTGGTGCGCGACGCAAGGTGTGAAGCAGTGGCGCGATCTCGATGTACACCGACTGCGCGCCTTCACCGCCGCGCGGCATCGCGCCGGCCTCGCCGGTCGCAGCCTGCAACGCGAACTGTCCGCCGTGCGCTCCTTCTGCAACTACCTGCTGCGCGAAGGCCAGCTCAGCCACAACCCCGCGCAATCGGTCAGCGCGCCGCGCAGTCCGCGCACCCTGCCGCACACATTGGATGCCGACCAAGTCGGCCGGCTGCTCGACTTCGACGCCGACACACCGCTCGCGCTGCGTGATCGCGCCATCATGGAATTGTTTTATTCCTCCGGCCTGCGGCTCGCCGAACTGCTGACGTTGGAACTTGGCGACATCGATCTGAAAGACGCTACCGTGCGCGTCACCGGCAAAGGCGGCAAGACCCGCGTCGTGCCGATAGGTCGGCAGGCGCGCGGCGCTTTGCAGGATTGGCTCAAGGCACGCGCCGCAATGACCGCGCCGGAGCAAAGCGCGCTGTTCATCGCCCGCAACTGCACGCGCCTGCACGCGCGCAGCGTGCA
>DAIDTN010000154.1 GCA_027457185.1 Burkholderiales bacterium
ACGCGAGCGCCGCCGAGGCGACCGGCCCCGGCGGCGTCGCCGGTTTCGGCGCCGGCTCGGGCAGCGTGATTATCGCGGGCTCGGCCGGCAATCCGGTCGAGGTGCGGGCGAACAACATTATCGTCGGCACCAAGGATGCCAGCGGCAATCCTTTGCCGGTGCAGAACCTGGTGATCGACGACAGCGCCAATACCGCGACCGGCGGCCAGTTCCTGGACACGGTCCTGCGCGCCAACAAGAAACTCGACGTCTACCTCAATGGCGACCAAGGTGGCCCGGGAACCTCGGGCAACATCGTGATTACCGGCGGAAATGCTGCGGCGACCTCGAGCGGCATCGCCGGCGTGGCTACCAAGAGCTCGGCCCTGGCCGTGATCCAGGGCGCCACCATCACCATTCTCGGCGTCAAGGGCGGGACGCAGGTAACGCTGGATCCGGATACGCAAACCGTGAACCCGCTGTTGCCCTATACCAGCAACAGCAGCAGTATCACGCTGAACGGCGGCACGGCCACGAGCGATGCTTCGGCCGGAGGCGGCGCGCTGGCCGCCGCGGACGCCTTGATACTCGGCACGACCAGCAAATTCGTCGACATCGGCAACCTGCTCCTGACCGGCGGCACCGCCGATTCGGCCAAGGGCGGCCAGACATCGGCTGAGGCAAAGATCGATCCGGCCAGCCTGACGATGAATATCGGCGGCTACGCCAAGCTCATCGGCGGTACCGGTCCCGGCGCGCCGGCAGCGATCGCCAACTCCGGCGACATGGCGATCAACATCGGCGGCAAATTCGACTACACGTATACCGACGCGAGCGGCACGCATACGGTGACGGGCGTGGGCCTGCTGTTGGCAGGCGGGCCCGGGTCCGGCCTGTATGACCGCAATAACCAGCCGATCAAGATCTATTACGACGTTTCCTCGCAGGTTCTTCTGCTGTTCCCGGCGATCAATGGCGGCGCGGGAGGCGGCTCCTACTTCCTGCAGCCGGATGCGACCAAGGCGACGGCTTTCGTGCAGTCGTTTTCCCCGCGCGGTTTCAACGATTCGCTGATGTCCTACATCATATTCGCCACCAACGAGGAGACGCAGGCCGGGCGGATCAACGTCAGCGCGTCCAACACGAACGACTCGAACAAACCTTCGTGCAATTAAAAGCCATGCCGCGACCGGCGATCGTATCGACCACAATGCTGCACAACGTGCCGCTGTTTGCGCGGCTGGACGAATCGCAGCTGGGGGTGCTCGCGCGCGCGATCGTGCGCAGGAGTTTCGGCCGCAACGCCAAAGTCATCGGCGCCGGCGATCCCACCGATTCGCTCTACATCGTCGTGAATGGCCGCCTCAAGGTGTTGATGAGCGACGAGCAGGGTCGGGAAGTGATTCTGTCCATCCTCGGCCCGGGGGAATTCTTCGGCGAGATGGGCCTTCTCGACGACAGCCTGCGCTCGGCCAGCGTGGTGACGCTGGAAGCGTGCGAGCTGCTTACCATCTCCAAGACCGACTTCAAGCGCAGCCTGGCGGAGAACTTCGAATTGTCCTTGAATGTGATGCGCGGTCTGGTGCAACGGCTGCGCGAAGCCGACCGGAAAATCGGCAGTCTGGCGCTGATGGACGTATACGGCCGCGTGGCGCGGCTGCTGTTGGAGATGGCCGAGGACGTCAACGGGGAGAAGGTGGTGGTCAACAAGCTGTCCAAGCAGGACATCGCCAAGATGATAGGCGCTTCGCGCGAGATGGTCAGCCGCGTGATGAAGGACCTGCAGCTCGGCGGCTACCTCGAAGTGCGCGGACGCGCGATTGTCCTGCGCGACACCATCCTGCTCGCGGAATAGGCGTCGCGGCCGGTCCGGCGCCGCCCGCTCCGGATGCGTTCCCGGGCAAGCCGGTTGGGGAGGAATCTGATAGCATGGAAAAAACGCCGATCGTCGACCGGTGCCGTGCGGCGCGCAAGCCATTCGGCCCTGGCGCTTGGCCGCACAGGGCCGACTCGACACGGATCAAATGCATCAGGTGTCTGGGGGAAGAAGCATGTCAGGTGTACCGCCGGTTTCCACCGCGCTGTTGCGCAACGTGCCCCTGCTTTCGGTGCTCAGCGAGGACGAACTCGCCCTGTTGGCGCGGGTCGTTTCGCGCAAGTCCTACGCCCGCGGCAGCCAGATTCTGGGGGCCGGCGATCCGACGGATTCCCTCTATATCCTTATCAGCGGCCGCATCAAGGTGTTCATGAGCGACCTCGACGGCAAGGAGGTCATTTTGTCGATCCTCGAACCCAACGAATTCTTCGGCGAGATGGGTTTGATCGACAACAGTCCGCGTTCGGCCAGCGTGGTCGCCCTCGAGCCGTGCGAGCTGATCACCATTTCGAAGTCCGATTTCAGACGCTGCCTGGCCGACAACTTCGACATGGCCATGACCGTGATGCGCGGCCTGGTGAAGCGCCTGCGCGAAGCGGACAGGCAGATCGGCAGCCTGGCGCTGATGGACGTGTTCGGGCGCGTCGCGCGCCTGCTGCTGGAGTCGGCGGAAATCATCGATGGTGAGAAAGTGGTGACTAAAAAACTGTCCAAACAGGATATCGCGCGCATGATCGGCGCCTCGCGCGAAATGGTCAGCCGGGTGATGAAGCACCTGCAGGAGTCGGGGCATATCGAAGTGCGTGGCGATACCATAGTCATGCGGGAGAATATCCTGCTGCCGGATTAGCCGCGTTGGCCTGAAATTGAATCGAAAGCGGCCCGGGCTCGCCGTGCGAACGCCCGGTTTCCCTCGTCGGGGCGGAAAATATGTTAATAATCGTGAACTTGTTCCTGGGTGCCTGCTGGAAAAATGAACTAAATTGAATGCGATTAACCGGGAGTGAATTGCGCTTGCCGGCCCGGTTGAACAAAGGGAGTTCCAACATGAACGTTTATGGTCCGGGCTTGAAATGCCTGATTATCGTGGCGCTGGGATTGGTGTCGGGCGCGGCCATCGCCAATACTGGCACGGTGACGCAATTGTCGGGCACGCTGTCGGTGCTGAAGGCCGACGGTTCGGTGCGCATACTGTCGCAGAAATCCGAAGTGGTCGGCGGCGATACCGTCAATACCGAGAAAAACAGCTACGCGCAGATCAAGTTTTCCGATGGCGGATTGATCACGCTGAAACCGAACACCAGCTTGAAAATCCAGCAGTTCGAGTTCAAGCAGAACGAACCGGCTAAGGATAGTTTCATTTTCGCCCTGGTCAAGTGTGGCCTGCGCGCCGTTACCGGTCTGGTGGGCAAGCGCGGCAACAAGAACGCTTACAGTCTGGACACGGCTACTGCGACCATCGGCATCCGCGGCACCAGCTACGGCGCCGACGACTGCAAGACCACGCCTTGCCCCAAGCCGGACTCGAGCGGGAACCTGGAGCCCGGCGTGTACGTGAGCGTGACCGACGGCGAGATCGTCGTGACCAACGCTGCCGGTTCGCAGCATTTTCTTGCCGGCCAGTTCGGCGCGATTTCGGACCGCAACAGCCGTCCGCGCTTCCTCTCCACGGATCCGGGCCTGCAGTTCACGCCGCCGGCGAGCTTTATCCTGAGCATCGTGACCGGCACGGCCGCGAATTCGGGCAAGACCCAGGAGTGCGTGGTCCGCCGCTGACGCATTCCGCCTTCCACGGGTTCGAAAATCCCCGCCGCGCGCGGGGATTTTCATTTCCTTGGCCATGTTTTGCTGCGCGAGCGGCCAAGCAGGTAAAATGCCGGAATAGACGCCCACCGGAACATGCGCACCCAGAACCGAACCGCTACGCCGCCCCTGCCGGGGAAAATCGCCGCTTTGCTGCGCGAATCCAAGTGGTTTGCACTGCTCGCCCTGGCGCTTTACCTGTTGCTGGTTCTGGTCACTTTCGACAAGGCCGATCCGGGCTGGTCTCACAGTACGGCGGCGGGCGCGAGAAACGCCGGCGGGCGTGTCGGTGCCTGGCTGTCGGAGTTGCTGCTGTATCTGTTCGGCATTTCGGCGTACTGGTGGGTGGCGCTGCTCGGCTACATTGTCGTCGCCGGCTACCGGCGGCTGGATGGCAGCAGCCTGCTGGACAAGCGCTCGCTGACGGTAGCGCTGGCCGGCTTCGCAGTTCTGATCACCGCCAGCAGCGGCACGGAAGCGCTGCGCTTCTACACGCTCAAGGCGGCGCTGCCGCTCGCCCCGGGCGGCATGCTCGGCGCGGTGGTCAGCAGCAGCTTCGCCGCCACTTTCGGTTTTACCGGAGCGACGCTGATATTGCTGACCATGTTCGCCATTGGCGCGAGCCTGTTCACCGGCATATCCTGGCTGGCCGTGATCGAGCTGATCGGCGCGGCGCTGGAATCGGCGTATGAATTCGCGCTTAACAGCTGGCAGCGCCGGGAGGACCGCAAGGCCGGCGAAATCGCTACGCACGAGCGCGAGGTGATCGTAGAGGAAGACAAGAAGCGCATCATCGAGGACCACGAACCGATCCGCATCGAAGCGCCGGTGGTGGAGATTCCAAAATCCGAGCGCGTGATCAAGGAAAAGCAGGTGCCGCTGTTCCAGGATCTGCCCGACACGCCGCTGCCGCCCCTGGCGCTGCTCGACGAGCCGCAGCGCGACCTCGAGACGATTAGCGCCGACACCCTGGAATACACGTCGCGCCTGATCGAAAAGAAGCTCTCCGACTTCGGCGTGCAGGTGAAGGGGCTGGCGGCCTACCCGGGGCCGGTGATCACTCGCTACGAAATTGAGCCCGCGGTGGGCGTCAAGGGCAGCCAGATCATGAGCCTGGTGAAGGATCTGGCGCGTGCGCTGTCGGTGGTGAGCATACGCGTGGTCGAGACGATCCCGGGCAAATCGTGCATGGGACTGGAGATTCCCAATCCCAAGCGCCAGATCGTGCGGCTATCCGAGATTCTCAGCTCCGAGGTCTACCACGAGATGGGCTCGCCGCTGGTGCTGACCCTGGGCAAGGACATCGCCGGAAAGCCCATGGTCGCCGACCTCGCGAAAATGCCGCACCTGCTGGTGGCGGGAACCACCGGTTCGGGCAAGTCGGTGGCGCTCAATGCCATGATCCTGTCGCTCCTGTACAAGGCCGAGCCGCGCCAGATACGCCTGATCCTGATCGATCCGAAAATGCTGGAGCTGTCGGTCTACCAGGACATCCCGCACCTGCTCGCGCCGGTAGTGACCGACATGAAGCAGGCGTCGAGCGCGCTCAACTGGTGCGTGGCCGAAATGGAGCGGCGCTACAAGCTCATGTCCTGGCTGGGCGTGCGCCAGCTCTCGGGCTACAACGCCAAGGTGGCGGAGGCGGAGAAAGCCGGCCGGCCGATCGAGGACCCGGGCACGCTGGAGACGGGCGAGCCGCAGTTCCTCGCGCCGCTGCCTTATATCGTGTTGGTGATCGACGAACTCGCCGACCTAATGATTGTGGTGGGCAAGAAGGTGGAGGAACTGATCGCGCGCCTGGCGCAGAAGGCGCGCGCTGCGGGCATACACTTGATACTCGCGACGCAGCGCCCCTCGGTGGACGTGATCACCGGGCTGATCAAGGCCAACATTCCGACGCGCATTTCGTTCCAGGTATCGAGCAAAGTGGATTCGCGCACCATCCTCGACCAGATGGGCGCCGAGGCCCTGCTGGGGCAGGGCGATATGCTCTACCTGCGGCCCGGCACTGGCCTGCCGCAGCGCGTGCACGGGGCATTTGTCGCCGACCACGAAGTGCACAAGGTTGTCGCTTATCTGAAGAAGATGGGCCAGCCCGACTATATCGATGGCGTGCTCGACGCGGCCGAGCCCGGCAGCGAGTTGGATGGCGTGGGCGAAGCGAGCGGCGAGGCCGATCCGCTTTACGATCAGGCGGTGGAGATCGTGCTGCGCACGCGCCGCGCCTCGATCTCGCTGGTGCAGCGGCACCTGCGCATCGGCTTCAACCGCGCCGCGCGCCTGATCGAGCAGATGGAGCAGGCGGGCATGGTTTCGGCGATGCAATCCAATGGCAGCCGCGAAGTGCTGGTGCCCAAACGGGCGGAGGGCTAAAGCGATGCGGTTGCGAATGCTGTTGCTTGTCGCGCTGCTGCTGTCCGCGGGCGGCGCAGGCGCATCCGGTCTGGATGCGCTGCACCGTTTCATCGATGGCACCGCCTCGGCGCAGGGCGAATTCGTGCAGAAGGTGTACGACCGCAAGCACAAGCTGACGCAGGAGGCGAGCGGCACGCTGGCGTTCCAGCGGCCGGGGCGCTTTCGCTGGACCTACGCCAAGCCTTACGCCCAGTTGATCGTCGGCGACGGCAGCAAAGTGTGGGTCTACGACGAAGACCTGAAGCAGGTCACGGTGCGGCGCCTGGATCGCGCGCTCGGCTCTACGCCGGCGGCGCTGCTTGCCGGCAGCAAGGAAATCGAGCGCGCGTTCAAGCTGAGCGATCAGGGCGAGAAAGACGGCCTCGAATGGGTCGGGGCCCAGCCGCGCGACAAAGATTCCAATTTCGCGACCATACGCATGGGCTTCGGCGCGTCCGGGCTGGAGAGGATGGAATTGGCAGACAGCTTCGGCCAGACCACGGTGCTCACGTTCACCGCCATGCGCCGCAATCCGAAACTCGACCCGGCGCTGTTCAAGTTTGTGCCGCCCAAGGGCGCAGACGTGATCGGCGAGTGAGGCGTTGTTCGTGGTTCGTTGATCGTTGTTCGTTGTTCGAACCACGACCCGCGAACCACGAACCACGAGCCACGAGCCACGAACTACGAATCCGTGACCGATCTTTTTCAAACCCCGAAGCCCGCGGCGCCGCTGGCCGAGGCCATGCGCCCGCAATCGCTGGCCGAGGTGGTGGGCCAGCCGCATCTGCTCGGCCCGGGCAAGCCGCTGCGCCTGGCGTTCGAATCGGGCAAGCCGCATTCGATGATTTTGTGGGGACCGCCGGGCGTGGGCAAGACCACGCTGGCGCGGCTGATGGCCAGCGCCTTCAACGCCGAATTCATCGCCCTGTCCGCCGCGTTTTCCGGAGTGAAGGACATCCGCGAGGCAGTGCAGCGCGCCGAAGCCGTGCTGGCGCAGTCGGGCCGGCACACCATTCTGTTCGTCGACGAGGTGCACCGCTTCAACAAGGGGCAGCAGGACGCGTTCCTGCCTTTCGTCGAGCAGGGCCTGTTCACTTTCATCGGCGCCACCACCGAAAACCCCTCGTTCGAAGTGAACAGCGCCCTGTTGTCGCGCGCCGCCGTGTACGTGCTCAAGAGCCTGAACGACGAGGAACTCGGACAGCTGTTCGAGCGCGCCGTGAGCGGCTCCCTCGCGGGCCTGCAATTCGACGCGAATGCGCGCGAACGCCTGATCGGGCTTGCCGACGGCGATGCGCGCCGTCTG
>DAIDTN010000155.1 GCA_027457185.1 Burkholderiales bacterium
ACACCCTGACGTCGATCGGCTTGCCCGCCACCCGCAGGGTGATCCGCCCGTCCTGCGGCAGGCGCTTCTCGGCGATGTCGAGCTGCGCCATGATCTTGATGCGGGAGACGATCGCCCCGTGCAGCGCGCGCGCCGGCTCGACAAGCAGGCCGGAAGGCTCGACCTGTCGAAGCTGGGGATGGACGACCCGACGCTCGCATTCATGGACAAGCTCATCAGCGAACCGCACGGCATCGTCCTCGTAACCGGCCCGACCGGATCGGGCAAGACCACGACGCTATACGCTGCGCTGTCACGGCTGGATCCGAAGGCGCTCAACATCATGACGGTGGAGGACCCGATCGAGTATGACCTCGACGGTATCAGCCAGACGCAGATCAACACCCGCATCGATATGAGTTTCGCGCGCGCGCTGCGCACCATTTTGCGCCAGGACCCCGATGTCGTCATGATCGGCGAAATCCGCGATCTGGAGACGGCGCAAATAGCGGTGCAGGCGAGCCTGACCGGCCACCTGGTGTTCGCCACGCTGCACACCAACGACGCGGTGAGCGCCGTCACGCGGCTGGTCGACATGGGCGTGGAGCCGTTTCTGCTCGCCACCAGCCTGATCGGCGTGGTGGCGCAGCGGCTGGTGCGCCGACTGTGCGTGGAATGCCGCAAGCCGTTTGACACGGATGCGTCGCAGTTGAAGGCTTTGGGCTTCGCGCCGATGGCGGGAACCTTCTACACTGCACAGGGCTGCCCCGCCTGCAACCACTCCGGTTACCGCGGTCGCACCGGTATCTACGAATTGCTGACGGTGGACGATGCGCTGCGCCGGCTGATCCACGATCGCGCCTCCGAGCAGGTGTTGCGCGACCACGCCCTTGCGCACGGCATGCGATCCCTTCGGGACGACGGCATGCGCTGGGCCGCCCAGGGCGCGATCAGCCTCGAAGAGGTGGTGCGCGTGACGCGCGAATAGCGGCATGGAAGCATTTCACTACGAGGCGCTGGATGCGGCGGGGCGCGTGGTATCGGGCGTGGTGCAGGCCGATACGCCGCGCCAGGCGCGGGCCCAGTTGCGCGCCCAGGGTCTGCTGCCTTCTGCGATCGATCTGGTGCGTTCGCGCGAGCGCGCGCGCCAGCCGTGGGCGCGCGGCCTGACTTCGGACGAACTGAGCCTGGTTACCCGGCAGATGGCGACTTTGCTCGCGTCCGGACTGACCATGGAACAGGCATTGAGCGCGCTGATCGAGGAGGCCTCCGCGCCGCTGACGCGGGAGGTGCTGGGCGGAGTCAAGACGGAAGTCACCGCGGGCTTGTCGCTCGCCGGCGCGCTCGGAAGCTATGACAAGAGTTTCCCCGATTTCTACCGCGCGCTGGTGCATGGCGGCGAGGAATCGGGAGCGCTGCCGACGGTACTGCAGCATCTTGCCGATTATCTCGACGCGCGCCAGGCGCTGAAGCAGAAGACCACCCTCGCGCTGCTCTACCCCGTGTTGGTGACGCTGGTCGCGGTCAGCATCGTCACCGGCCTGCTGGTATTCGTCGTGCCGCAGATCGTGCAGGTGTTCCAGCAGTCGCGTCAGAGCCTGCCGCTGCTCACACGCGCGCTGATCGCGCTGTCCGGCTTTCTGCGCGCAGCCTGGCCGTATATCGTGGTCATCGGCATCGGTACGGCGGTCGCAGTGCGCCTGGCGCTGCGCCGCGATGCGCCCAGGCGCCGCTGGCATGCCCTGCTGCTCGGCATGCCCTGGCTCGGGTCGCTGATTCGCGGCGGCAACACTTCGCGCTTCGCCAGCACGCTCGCCATCCTGGTCGGCGGCGGCGTGCCGCTGCTCTCGGCGCTCAATTCGGGCGCGCGCGTGATGACCAACAAGGTGATGCGCGAGGCCATCGAAGGCGCCATCGAGCGCGTGCGCGAGGGCGAGAGCCTGGCGCGGGCGCTGGGCGCAACGCGGGTGTTTCCGCCGCTGATGGTGCATCTGGTGGCGAGCGGCGAGGTGAGCGGCAAGCTGGAGCAGATGCTGCAGCGCGCCGCCCATCTCGAAACCCAGGCGCTGGAGCGGCGCCTGGCGGTGTTCCTGACGCTGCTCGAGCCGGTGATGATCCTGGTAATGGGCGGCGTGGTGCTGCTGATCGTGCTCGCCATCCTGCTGCCCATTATCTCGATCAACCAACTGGTGCATTGAGCGCTCGTTACAAGATGAGGGGATATCCCCGAGGGGACTTTCCCGTCAGGCGGGATCGAGACCTTCGGGGCGCATCCCCTCCTACTCCTCTGAGCCTTGCGAGGTTTTTCGGTAACCCGGGTTTGGTTCAGGCGAGCACGCGCGCCAGCCAGGCGCCGAGGTCGGTGATCTCCTGCGGGCACACCGCGTGCTGCATGCGGTACTCGTGCCATTCGAGCGGATAACCGTGCCGTTGTAGCAGGTCGCGCGAGACCGTGGCACGTGCGTAGGGGATCATCGGGTCGGCAGTGCCGTGCGCCATGAAAATCGGCACTTCGCGATTGGCGGGGTTCGCCTCGAACGCGAGCTTGTCTGCGAGCGGCAGGTAGGTCGAGAGCGCCATGATGCCGGCGAGGCGCTCGATCTGGCGCAGGCCGGTATGCAGAGCGATCGCCCCGCCCTGGGAGAAACCGGCGAGCACGATGCGGTTCGCGGCGATGCCGCGTGATTTCTCGCGCGCAAGCAGGATTTCCACGCTTTTCTGCGAGGCACGCACGCCCGATTCGTCTTCGCGCCGCAGGGCGGCATCGCTGATGTCGTACCAGGCGCGCATCACATAACCGCTGTTGATGCTTACCGGCATCGTCGGCGCGTGCGGGAAAATGTAGCGCACGGCGACAGGCAGATTGATTTCATCGGCCAATGGCGCGAAGTCGTTGCCGTCCGCGCCCAGGCCGTGCATCCAGATGATGCTCGCTGTGGGGTCCGGCGCGGTTTATATTTCTATTGTTTCCAGCGGTTCTTCGCTCAAGGCGTTTAATCCTTTTTCGGACGGATCGCGGATTTCGGGCGGAATGCCTTGATTACGTTCTCGTCGGTCTCGATGTACGGTCCGCCAATGAGGTCGATGCAGTAGGGCACCGCCGCGAATATGCCCGGCACGATCTGCTTGCCGTCCTTGTCCTTGAGGCCCTCGAGCGTTTCCCTGATCGACTTTGGCTGGCCCGGCAGGTTGATGATGAGGCTGCCGGTTGCGGCAGTGCCGGCCGCGCGGCGAAAGCGGATCACCGCGACTTGGCGCGACAGGATCGCCGTCGGCACGAATTCCAGGCTGATCCTGCGCATCTGCTCGCCGAAGCCGGGCATGGGCTTGTCCGCGACAGCAAGCGTCGCTTCGGGCGTCACGTCGCGCCAGGCGGGCCCGGTGCCGCCGGTGGTGAGCACCAGGTGGCAGCCTGCCCGATCGACCAGTTCGATCAGCGCCGCTTCGATTGCCGGCCGCTCGTCCGGGATCAGGCGCTTGTGCGTGCGCCACGCAGGTGCCGCGATGGCGCGCGCAAACCAGTCCTCCAGCGCCGGGATGCCCTCGTCTTTGTACACACCGGCCGAGGCGCGGTCGCTGACGGATACCAGGCCTATCAGCAATGTTTCGGGATCGTTTTGCATGCGTTCCGTGCGTCAGCCGACCTTCAGGTATCGGCTGCCGTCTCCTTTGCGGTCATTTCGCGCAGTGCGCGGAACAGTTCGCGGTAGCTCTTCGGCGGCAAGGCGGCGCTCCGTTCGCGCCGCGCGTTGCGGATCAGGGTGCGCAGTTTCTGGCTGTCTGCGCCCGGATAAGCCTGCAGAAATCGCTCCAGGGCCGGGTCTTCGGCCAGGAGTTCCTCGCGCCAGCGTTCGAGCGCGTGCA
>DAIDTN010000156.1 GCA_027457185.1 Burkholderiales bacterium
ACCAGCGTATATTCGATCTATCTGCTGGTCACCGGCCTCAGTTCACCCATCGTCGGCATGCTGTTCGACCGCTTCGGGCCGCGCGTGCTCTATACCTGCGGCATGACCTCGCTCGCCGGCGCCTATCTGCTCGCGCCGCAAGTACATACGCTGTGGCAATTCTATGCCACGATCGGCGCGATGACGGGCATCGCGGCAGCATCCCTCGGCATGGTGCCTTCGTCCAGCATGATCAGCCGCTGGTTCCGCGAGCGCCTGTCCACGGCGATTTCCGTGGCGTTTGCCGGCCTCGGCCTCGGCTCGCTGTTCATTGTGCCGGGCGTGCAGTACCTGCTGCAGAACCATGGCTGGCGCGAAACCTACGAGATCATGGGCACGGTGCTGTTCGCGCTGGTGCCGCTGGTGTTTTTCCTGCCTTGGAAACGCTATGCCGGAGGCCATCCGGAGTATCTGCAGCTGAAAAAGAGCAGTACCGCGCCTGAGCGCGACTGGACCCTGCGTGCGGCGATGGGAACGCGCATGTTCTGGGGTTTGGTCTGGGTGTTCTTCTTCACCGCGATGGGTATGTATACCATCACGGTACAGACGGTAGCCTATCTGGTGGAGCAGGGCTTTTCCCCCATCGTTGCGGCTACCGCATTCGGCTTTTCGTCGATGCTGTCGGTCATCGGCATGCTCAGCACCGGCGCCATCGCCGACCGCATCGGACCGCGCCGCATTGTCAGCCTGACCTATGTCGGCAGCATCACCGGCGTATCTATTTTGCTGCTGATAACATGGTTTCCGCTGCAGGGCCTGCTGATCGCTTATGTGCTTGCGTTCGGCCTCTGCCAGGGCGCGCGCGGCCCTATCGTATCGTCGATGAGCACCAGTTTGTTCGCCGGAAGCCATGTGGCGGGCATCTACGGTGCGATCTACGCATGCAACGCCGTGGGTGCGGGACTGGGCGCGCTGATGGCCGGGCTGCTGCACGACCTCTCCGGCGGCTACCGGCCGAGTTTCGTGTTTTCGGTGTGTTCGCTGTTCATCGCCGGCTTGCCGTTCTGGCGCGTGCCGGAGTTGCGCGATTTCCGCATGCGCAAGCCGGCGCGCCAGTAGCGCCAGGGCAGCGGCAATGGGTTTGCGTTAAGATTTGCGACAGTTCTAAAAGCCGGGAGCGCCATGCAGAAAATTCAAATGTATCCGGCTGGCAACACCTTTGCGATGCGATCAACGTGATTGCGCGCCCGGCAGCAACCCTGATCCTGGTGCGCGATGTCGGCTCCGGCATGGAGGTGTTCATGATCCGGCGCACGCAGTCGGCCGTGTTCATGGGCGGTGCGCATGTGTTTCCCGGCGGCGGTGTCGACGCCACCGATGCGGCTGAGGATTTGGCAGCCTATTGCGAAGGGCTGGACGATATCGAGGCGAGCCGTCTGCTCGGCGTGGAGCGGGGCGGCCTTGCGTACTGGGTCGCGGCCGTGCGCGAGTGCTTCGAGGAGGCCGGACTGTTGCTTGCGCACGACAGCGGCGGGAACTACGTCGATCTGGATCAAGCGCAGCGTACACAGGTTTTTGCGCAATGGCGCGAGTCGGTACGGGCGGGTCATGCGAGCCTCGCCGACCTGTGCCGCGAACAGCAATTGCGTTTGGCCGCGGGGCGCCTCGTTTATTACAGCCACTGGATTACCCAGCCGGGGCGGCCGCGCCGTTACGACACGCGCTTTTTCGTGGCCGAGGCGCCTGCGGCGCAGACCCCTTCGCACGACAACAGCGAGACCGTGGGCCATGTGTGGATCCGGCCGGCCGAAGCGCTCGAACGGCACCGGCGCGGCGAAATGCAGCTGGTATTTCCGACGATCAAGACGCTGGAGAGCATTGCCGGTTTCGACAGTGCTGCAGCGCTGATGGCGTTTGCGCGTTCACCGCGCAAAATGCCCGCCATGGCTCCGCGCAGCGCGAGCAGCCGCGAAGGCATGAAACTGCTGGTGCCCGGCGACTACGCCTACGCCGAAGTCGGCCGTCTCGACCCGGAGGGCAAGGGTACGGCCTCCAGCGAAATAACTCCGGGTACCGCGGTCCGCCTGTCCGACCGGGTGCGGCGCATCACCGCCCCCAATCCCGGATTCATGACCGGCCCCGGTACCAATACCTATTTTCTTGGCGCGGGCGGGGACATCGCCGTGATCGACCCGGGTCCGGCCATCGATGTCCATATCGAGGCGGTGATCAAAGCCGCCGGCGGGCGCATACGCTGGATTTTGGTCACGCATACCCACCTGGACCATTCGCCTGCAGCGGCCTTGCTCAAAGCGCGGACTGGCGCGGAACTTCTGGGCATGCCGCCCCCGCCGTTCGAGCGCCAGGACCGGAGCTTTCGCCCCGACCGCGTGCTCGCCCACGGCGAGCGCCTCGAATTGGCCGGCTGCGCGCTGCGCGTCATCCATGCGCCGGGTCATGCCTCGAATCAGCTGTGCTATCTGCTCGAGGAGGAGAAGCTGCTGTTCACGGGCGACCACGTCATGCAGGGCTCGACCGTGGTCATCGATCCGCCCGATGGCGACATGCGCATCTACCTCGATTCGCTGCGCCAGCTCCAGGGGGAGAACCTCGCTTGGTTTGCACCCGGCCACGGATTTCTGATGGACAAGCCGCAGGAAGTGCTGGAACGCCTGCTTATTCACCGGCTCACGCGCGAGAACAAAGTGCTCAGCGCGGTGCGCGCAGCCGGCACGGCCACGCTGGAACAGCTGCTCCCCGTTGTCTACGATGACGTATCGGCGCGTCTATACCAGGCGAGCCGGTCGCTGCTGGCGCATCTGCTCAAGCTCAAGGGCGAGGGCAGGCTGCAGGAGGCGCTGGGGGGGTGGCGTCCGGGGTGAATCGGGTCGCAGTTGGTGCCGGGATATTGAATTACTGTCGCGTCCAAGGACGGCTGCCCGTGAAGTAAATTGGCTGACTCCAGGGGGTATTTGACGCATATCAAGGAAGCAGGCAGACGCACCGATATCATTTGTGCCGGGACTATCCGAGGGAGACAGCTGATCAATTTTTCGAGGGAATATCATGTTCAAGCATATATTGATTCCAACGGATGGTTCGAAGTTATCGCTAAGGGCAATCAAATCCGGGGTGGCTTTTGCCAAGAGCATCAAGGCCGAGATCACCGGTTGCTATGTGGTCGAGCCGTTCAGGCCCTACTATTTTGGCGATTACATTCCTCCGGACATGCCCACCTCAGAGGAATTCGAGCGTCACGCGCGCGAAGCTGGGGAGAAATACCTGGAGCAGATCGAAACTGCGGCGCGCGCCGCGGGGCTGAAGTACCGCGGCTCGGTGGTGATGGCCGACACGCCTTATGGGGGCATCATCGACGCAGCGAAAAAGGCGAAATGCGATCTGATTTTCATGGCTTCGCACGGGCGCAGCGGCCTGTCCGGCATCTTGCTGGGCAGCGAAACCCACAAGGTGCTGACCCACAGCAAGATTCCGGTGTTGGTCTACCGCTAAGCCGGATCCCGGCCGAGCACTCGCTTCAGGCCCTCGCTGTCGAGAATGCGGATGTTTTTTTGCTGCACACCGATCAACCCATCTTCCTGGAACTTGGAGAAGGTCCGGCTGACGGTTTCCAGTTTGAGCCCGAGGTAGCTGCCGATCTCCTCGCGCGTCATGCGCAGATTGAACTCCGACGCGGAATAACCGCGCGAGGTGAACCGCTGCGACAAATTGAGCAGAAATGCGGCCAGCCGCTCCTCTGCGCGCATGCTGCCCAACAACAGCATCACGCCGTGCTCGCGCACGATTTCGCGGCTCATGACTTTGTGAAAGTGCTGCTGCAGCACGTACAACTCGCGCGATAGTTCCTCCAGGCGGCCATAGGGGATGACGCATACCTCACTGTCTTCCAGTGCCACTGCGTTGCATGCGTGTTGGTCGGAACCGATGCCGTCCATGCCAAGCATGTCGCCGGCCATATGGAATCCGGTCACTTGGTCGCGGCCGTCTTCCATGACCAGCGTGGTCTTGAAGAAGCCGCTGCGTACGGCGTAGAGCGACCCGAATTTTTCTTCAGAACGGTATACACTGTCGCCGCGCTTGACGCGTTTGCGCGTATAGACCATTTGGTCCAGTTTCTCGATCTCGTCGGCGTTGAGGCCGGTCGGGAGGCACATCTCGCGCAGGCTGCAGTTGGAGCACGCACTTTTTAGGGCATGGATGTCGATGACCCGCGCAAGCTTGGGGGCGCTCATGTTCGGTGCGTGCAAGGGAGAATTTTGATCCACATCAACATTCCCATTTTGGAATTAGGCAGACTTCGCAGATGAACGTAACAGCCTTACGCATGAACCCGTCCCAGAACAACCTCCAGGTTGATGCCGACCTGCTGCGCAAATTCAACATCAGCGGTCCGCGCTATACTTCGTATCCGACCGCTGACCGCTTTGTCGAGGCATTTGACGAGGCCGCTTATCGCAGCTGGCTGGCAAAGCGCAACGTGGGCGGTATGACCCGGTCGCTGGCATTATACGTCCACTTGCCTTTTTGCGACACTATTTGCTATTACTGCGGTTGCAACAAAATCGTCACCAAGGATCATGGCCGTTCGGCCAAGTATCTGAAATATCTGGGCCGGGAGATTCGCCTGCAAAGCGCCGAGTTGGGTGGAAGGCGGCGCGTGACGCAGATGCATTGGGGCGGGGGCACGCCGACCTTTCTCAGCGAGATCGAGCTCGGTGAACTGATGCAGATGATACGCGAGAGCTTCGAACTCGATCCGCACGGCGAGTATTCGATCGAAGTCGACCCGCGTAAGGTGGGGCAGGAAAAGGTGGCACTGTTGGGCGCGCTGGGCATGAATCGCATCAGCGTCGGTGTGCAGGACTTCAACCCCGAGGTGCAGCGCGCGGTCAACCGCATACAAAGCGTGGAGGAAACCACGGCGGTGATCGATGCGGCGCGCAAGCATGGATTCAAATCGGTCAATATCGACCTGATCTACGGTTTGCCGAAGCAGACTCTGTCTGGGTTTGCCGCCACGCTGGCCCAGGTGATCGCGTGCTCGCCGGATCGCATCGCGCTGTATAACTACGCGCATTTGCCGGCGGTATTCAAGCCGCAACGGCGCATTCTCGACGCCGACATGCCGCAACCCGAGGTGAAGCTGCAGCTCATGATCAGCGCGATCGAGACGCTGCTCGCCGCGGGTTATGTCTACATCGGCATGGACCATTTCTCCAAACCGGACGATGACCTGGCGGTGGCGCAGCGCCAGGGGCGGCTGTACCGCAATTTCCAGGGCTACTCGACCTATGGCGATTGCGATTTGATCGGGTTGGGCGTCTCGTCGATCGGAAAAATCGGTCCGACCTATAGCCAGAACGTACGCACGCTGGAGGAATATTACGACCGGCTCGACAGCGGCGTGCTGCCGGTGATGCGCGGCATCGAAGTCACCGCCGACGACCTGGTGCGGCGCGCGGTGATCCAGGCGCTGTCCTGCCACTTCGAACTGTCGATGGAGGCGATCGGGATCGCGCACCTGATCGATTTCCGCAGTTATTTCGCCACCGAACTGGCACAATTGCGCGAATACGCCAACGACGGACTGGTGGAAATCGACGGCGACTGGATCGTGGTCACTCCCCGGGGACGGTTGCTGGTGCGCATTCTTTGCATGGTGTTCGACAAATACCTGCGCCAGGCAAGCCAGCGCGCGAGTTATTCAAAGGTTATCTAGTCCGTGGAGGCGGGGTTCGCGGCCGACCTTCCTGGCGCTGATCGGCCTGGGAGCGCAGCTCGCCGGACTGGTCAATCAGCCGGTCCGGTTGGAACCGCCGGGCGCGTGGTTGTGGCGCCGCGTTGAGCCCTACAGCGCTGGATTTCTGCCGACCCATACCGTGGCGTAGGCATTCGTTCTGGCTGCGCCGGCCCCGCCGGGCCGCCAATCTGGACGAGCACATCCAGCAAGGATTGATGCGCATCATTTGACAGGAGAATAACGTGGCCAGAATCCTGATTGCAGTCGATGGATCGTCGCATTCGGCCAGGGTGGCGAAAGCGGCGATCCGGCTAGCGGCGGCATACACGCAGCCGCCGGAATTGCACCTGATCTATGTGCATCTGCCGGTTCCGACCCTCGGCGGGCTGATCAAACCCGTCGGGCACGAGGCGCTGCAGCGCTATTATCGCGAAGAGGGCGAGGACGCTGTGCGTGGCGCGAAAAAGCTGTTTGATCGTGCCCGGCTGGCATGCGCCACGCACATCATGGTGGGGCCGGTCGCGCAGAGCCTGGCGCGCGAGGCAAAGAAGCTGAAATGTGACATGATCGTCATGGGCACGCATGGCATGGGCGCCGTGTCTGGAATGCTGCTCGGTTCGGTTGCCGCAAAAACCGTACACCTGGCCCGTTGCCCGGTGCTGCTGGTCCGGGAATGAACGCCCGCGCGCCGGGGCGACCGATGGGCTGAGCAGAGCAGAGAGAAGCGCATGCTCGAGTGGTTCAAGGAATTTGGCGGCAAACCCGACCATCCCTTGCGCGATTCGCAAGCCGCCGAGTAGATGCTTGCCGGCCTGCCCGAAGGTGTGTCTCTCGAGACCCTGGAGCAGATGTCGCACTGGGTCGGATCGGTCAAGGATACCCGCGGCTTCGCCTGCGACGACCGGCTGGCGGTGATGCGCCTGCTCGACCAGGCGGCCGCAATGCACGTCGGTCCCCTGTTCAATCAGTTTTTTTCTAAAATTCACCAGCCGGATCGCTCGACGCGCAATATCTGGGACGCGCTGTGCGAGTACTGGGGTCGGCTGTCCGCAGGTTATGCCCAGTGCGTCGCCGATTTCGAGCATGGCGAGAAGGGCGCGAAAAACGTAGAGCAGGAAATGCCGCTCGCAACGGCGCGAGCGCTGCGTTCGGCCAGCCTGCGTTTCAAGTTGCGTTATCTGCGCTTTGTCGGCATCGACGCCGCGGACTGGGCGCCGCTGTACCGCCTGTATGCGTTCGCCGAACTGAAACAATTCGACAATGTGCCGGTCGTAGCCTATACGCGCGAAGTGCATACCACCGTGCGCGCCGAGTTGCAGAAGATCGTGCTGCTCTATCTGGCCGAGCCGCACGAGTTCCCACCGGCGCAGCTTGAACTCGCGTTTCGCATTCTGGCGCGCTTTGCAATCTCGGCCGAATGGTCGCGGGTGCCGCAGGCCGACTGCAATTTCGTCATCAACCTGGTTGCGTGTGGGCCGCCCGCGCTCATGCCGCCCAAGGAAGCGCCGGGCGCCAACAAACGCTTCATCGGCGCCGCTCAGGCGCTGATCAAGCTGGCCGAGCTCAGAGCATTGTGCGAGAAGAACATGCTGAGCGAAGAGCAGCGCTTCGGCAAGGAGTTCTCGCCGGCGCAGATCATCACCGTGATCACGCATCTGCAGCTGCATCTCGGCGTCGCGCCGCCGCCGCAGCAGCGCTATGCGCGGGCCAAGGCCAAAGCCGAAGTGAACGTGGTGCACGGCTTGAAACCGATTTGCCAGCGCGTGACCAGGATCGAACTGGGTTCGGGCACGTCCCTGAGCGAAGACCTGGATTTGAAGGCGAAAACGTCGAACATAATGAAGCTGGTCGCAGAGGAGATCGAATCCACTCCAGAAACCTGGGCGCAAACGAACCAGAGCGAATGGGGTCTGGGCGCAGATATACCGGCGGATCTGGGCAAGTGGGCCGAGCCGGGCAAGCTCTGCGGCATCCAGATTCACGGCGCGAAGGACTGGTGGGTCGGCATCATTCGCCGCCTCGACGCGGACGCCGGCTTGCATTGCGGTATCCGCATTTTCTCCAAGCGCCCGGTTTCGGTGTGGCTGCGGGTTCTCGGTGCGAGCGAGCACCAGGCCGACAACTGGGCATCGTCGACGGGCTCGTTCTCCTACGATTACATGCGCGCCATCATGTTGCCCGATGCGCTGAAATCGCACGACCATCCGGTGATGATCCTGGAAAATAAGAGCTACGTTCCCGGCCAGATGTGCGAGGTGATGATGGGCGAGCACAGCCGCCTTATCAAGCTGGTGGAGTTCCTCGAAGAGGGCGAAGACTACGTGCGCGCCGCGTTCGAGTGGCAGCAGCCCGGCAAAGGTTGACTTGCGCCAGTATGGTGCAGGCGGCGGCGCGCGCGGGCCGATGGCGGCCGATCTTTCGCACACGTATAATGGTTCACTCCAACTCGATCAAGAAAGAAACCGATCCATGAAATCCTTCGCGATATTGTTCGCCCTGGCTGTTTTTTCCGCTTCCGCCGCTGCCCAGCCGCTCCCCCCCGGCCACCCAGGCGTGGCAACAATGGGAGAGGGCAAGGGCGCACCCGGGGCCCAGTTGCCGCAAAAAGCCAGGGTCCTGAGTACCATCGCCGCGGCTCCTTATGTCTACATCGAGGTAAGCCAGAACAAGAAGACACTGTGGCTCGCCGCCAATGCGCTGCCGGTAAAAAAGGGCGATGTGATCCGCTTCGACAACGGCATGGTCATGACCAATTTTCACAGCAAGATGCTGAATCGCAC
>DAIDTN010000157.1 GCA_027457185.1 Burkholderiales bacterium
TGGGCGCTTTGCGGCTGCTGCCGCTGCTGCGCCTCGGCGACCACCTGGCAATTGCGGATGCGGTCGCAAATGCTGTCCAGTCGGCGCGCCTCTTCGCCGATATAGCGTTCCAGCGCATCCGAAGGGGGGATGCCGCGCAACGCGATGTCTACTGGATGGTCCATTGCCCAGGGCGGCCGCAGCCGGCAACGGCTCAGTTGTAGTCGTCGTAATACAGAGGAAGGCCTCTGCCAGCGTCACCCTGAACGATGCGCTGGCAGTCGATTTCCTCAGCGCGATCGTCGGGAATCTGTGCGGTCTGCTCCCAGGCCTCGGCGGCGGTGGCCGCCCGGCGCTCCCGCGTGCGCAGTGCTTTGGCGGCGTGCTTGCGCGCCGTAGCGCGGACTTTTCCGGACTTCCCTTTCGCGCCCATCGCGTCCTCCTGTTGCCGATTAAATTTCATCGTAGCGGCAATTGCGGCGATGCTGTTGATATTGGTCAAAAAGCGCGGCGCTCGGCGCTTGTGCCCGCGGCAACGGTACGCGACGTGGCAATCTGACCGTGGCAATCTGACGGACTGCGACTTGTTTGATCTCCGTCACACCGCGTCGGCGCAATTTGCGGTCTCCTGATACACGTAGCGGACGCGCACCAGCGCCTTCGCCAACCTGGAGGAATCCCGCTGATGATCAGGAACAAATCGCTGCGTCGTGGCCTTGGGGCGCTGCTGGTATTGCTGGGTGCATTGCTGATCTGGCTGCCTTACGACCTGGCAAGCGGGATCGTGCTGGTGCTCGCCGGCGCCGCACTGGAACTGGTCGGCATGGCCCTGGAGAAACGCGACAGGCAAGCTTAGCTTGCGTGCGCCGCGCCTAACGCCGCCTCTGCGTTTCGCGCCGCTGCTCCGCCCGAATCGCCAGCGCGATCGCCGACAGTTCCTCGGCCATGACCGGAAGCAGGTCGTCCATGGCGACGATGCCGAGCAGATGCTCGCCCGCATCCACCACCACCAGGCGGCGCACGCCGCCGCTGCGCATTTGCGCGGCGGCTTCGAACAGGCCTGCGGCTTCCTTGATGGTCGACGGCCGTTCCGACATGATGTCGCCGACGCTGAGCATGCGGTAGTCCACGTCCGCCGCCACCACCTCGACCACCAGGTCGCGGTCGGTCACTATCCCGATCGGACGCCGCGCCCCGGCCGCGCCCTCGGTTACCACCAGTGCGCCGATATGGTGGTCGCGCATCAGCTTGGCCGCCTGCTGCACCGGCGTGCCGCTCTCGGCGAACACCACAATCCGGCTGCAGATTTCTCCTACGTTCATGGCTGCCCCCTATACACAGGTTAGAAGCGTCCGGCGCAATCGCCACGGCGCGCGCCGTCGGTCCCGGTCGCGCTCGCCGCCAGACCTTTGCGCCGGTACGGGCGATGCGCCAAGTATGAATCGCGGCGCGTGTGCACCCTTGATTTTGGTCATACAAGGTCGATCGATCGCGCAGCGCCGCCCGGCTCAGATGGTTTCTCTATAATTCGGCATGTCACGCGAAAATGTCTTTTATACTGGCAGCGCAACCAGGGAGGTTCAGTTTGCGGCAAGCTTCGGCCCGATCGGATAGGCATGCAGACGCTGCACGGCCGCAGCAGCAGCGCGCGCGGCGGCTGCGTCATCTGGTACTCGCCCTGGGCGGCCTGGCAGTGGCGTCGATCCTCGCTGGTACGGCGTTCAACCAGTGGCGCATTCATGATGAGGTGGTCCACCTCGGGGAGGAGAGTCTGCTCAGTTTGGCCAGTATGCTGGCCGAGCAGACCTTAAGATCGACGCACACCGTCGACGTCATTCTTCACTCCGCCGCGGAGAGCGCCCAAAGAGGGGATGGTCGAGATGGGCTCGCCCCGCCCCAAGCGTTGCGGCAGCGATTGCGCGAAATCGTTGCGCATACGCCCTACGTGAGCGCGCTCCTCGTATTCGACGCGAGCGGCAAACTGCTGCTTGATACTGCACAGCTTCCGCCGCGGCCGATCCGCTACGACGTCAGCGAATTCTTGCGCGCGCACCGCGGCGATCGGAGGACACCGGCGCAGCCGTCGCCGCTGCTTATAGGCAAAATGGACGGCGAGCCGAACATCATGGTGAGCCGCGCGCTGCATGCGCCGAACGGAGCCTTTCTCGGCGTCATTACCGCAATAGTCGATCCCGCCTATTTCCTCGGGCCGTTCGGCTTGCCCGAACTCGGCCCGCACGGCGCGGTACGGCTGCTGCGCCGCGACGGCGTGCTGCTCACTGCTTATCCGGCAACGGTCGCGGCGGCGACGCGCAACTACCGTGACTCGCCACTGCTCACGCAGGGCGTCGAAGCAGGGGGCGGGCTGATGCGCCACGCCGGCACGGCGGTCCCCGGCGAGCGGATCAGCGCGATTCGCCTGGTCGAGGGCTACCCGCTGGCGGTGACCGTGACTTCGTCCCTGGATTTCATCCTGCGCAACTGGTACCGGAACGCGGCGCTGTCCACTGCCATTGCCGTGGTCACCGCCGTCCTTCTCGGTCTGATCGCCTTGTGGCTGGCGCATCAGTTGCGCATAGATGAGGAACTCAGGTCGATCCTGATCGAGTCGGAAGAGCGGCTGCAAGCAATCATTCAGTCGGCCATGGACGCAATTATCATCGCGGATGCCGAACAGCGCATCGTTCTGTTCAACGCCGCAGCGGAGCAGATCTTCAGCTGCCCGAGCGCGAACGCGATCGGCGCCAACTTCAGCCGCTTCGTTCGCGGGCAGCTGCTGCAGTCGCAGCCGCCGCACGCCGCCAACGGCGATACCGCCAGCGCGCCGATGCACAAAATAGCGCAGCACCTCGCGCTCACCGGAATGCGCGCCGATGGCACCGAATTTCCGATCGACGCCTCGATCTCACAGGTGCAACTGCACGGCACGAACCTGTTCATCGTGATTCTGCGCGACGTCACCGAACGCAAGCAGGTGGAGGCCGCGCTGCGCGCAAACGAGCAACGCTACAGAACCCTGTTCAGCCAGGCCATGGATGGTATTCTGTTGCTGGATACGGAGGGTAATCTCGTCGACGCCAACGACTCTTTCGCGCGCATGCACGGCTATGGCGTCGACGAGCTTCTGCGGATGAATCTGCGCGCGTTGGATACTCCGGAATCGCTGGCGCACGCCCCCGCGCGGATCAGGCGGGTGCTGGGGGGAGAGACCATCGGGTTCGAGGTGGAACAATTTCACAAGGACGGCCATGTCGTGCCGCTGGACGTTGCCGCATCCAAGATTGATATCGACGGAAAGACATTCGTACTGGCATTCCATCGCGATATCACCGAGCGCAGGCGCGCGGAACAGGAGATCAAGCGCTCGCAACAGGAATTGCGCGGGCTGTCCAAGGCGGCCAATGAAGCACTCGAAGCCGAGCGCCGCCGCACCGCGCGCGAACTGCACGACGAGCTCGGTCAATCGCTTACCGCGCTCAAGATGGACCTGGAGTCGCTGCGCTCCGTCCTGCCGCCGGACCAGCCGGAGCTGGGGGAACGCACTCTGGCGATGCACGCGCTGCTCGACAGCACGATCGCGGCCACGCGCCGCATCGCCGCAGATCTGCGCCCGCTGATGCTGGACGACCTGGGCCTTGCCGCAGCGCTCGACTGGCTGACGCACAATTTCTCCAAGCACACCGGCATCGCCACCGACCTGGTCATCGATGACAGCGTGGCGCAGGTTCCGGAGCCGCTTGCCTCGGCCCTCTACCGCATCACCCAGGAATCGCTCACCAATGTGGCGAAGTATGCGCAGGCGACCAGCGTCGAGATCCGCCTGGAGCGCGACGGCGATTGGGTCGAACTCACGGTGCGCGACAACGGCCGCGGCATCGACGCGGCCGATCAGGAAAAGCGCGGCGCCTTCGGTCTGCTCGGCATCCGCGAGCGCGTCACGCTGCTCGGCGGCGAAGTTGCGATCAAGGGAAAGCGCGGGCACGGCAGCGAGGTGTGCGCGCGCATCCCGCTCGCCGCGGCCGGCGCGGAGGCGCTCGCG
>DAIDTN010000158.1 GCA_027457185.1 Burkholderiales bacterium
GCTGGCGGTGGTGGTCGACGACGCCGAACAGAAGATTACCGACGTGGTGCGCGGCGCCGATCTGCTCGATTCGACGCCGCGGGCAGGTGCAGGTAGCGCGGCGCGGGCAGGCCGAGCCGGCGCTGCAGGTAAATCTGCCGCGGCGTCGAATCGAGCAGATCGGCGCCGCGCACCACGTCGGTAATCTTCTGTTCGGCGTCGTCGACCACCACCGCCAGCTGGTAGGCATAGAGCCCGTCGGCGCGCCGCAGAACGAAGTCGCCGACTTCGGCGGCGAGATCCTGGTTCAGATTTCCCTGAACGAGGTCTTCGAAATCGATCCGCTCGTGGTCCACGCATACACGAATTGCGCGAGCTTGCTTTCCTGGTGCAAGGCCATTGCGGCAGGTGCCGGGGTAGATCAGCGCGCCGTCGGGACCGAGGCCCGAATCCGCGATTTCGCGCCTGGAACAGCCGCAGGCATAGACCAGGCCTTGCGCTTCGAGGTGCGCCAGCGCCGCGCGATAGGCTACGCTGCGCCGGCTCTGGTACACGATGTCGCCGTCCCATGCCATGCCGCAGGCTTCGAGCGTGCGCAGGATCGCATCCGCCGCGCCGGGCTGCGCGCGCGGCGTATCCAGGTCTTCCATGCGCAACAGCCATGCGCCGCCGCGGCTTTTCGCCTCGAGATAGCTGCCCACCGCCGCGACCAGCGAGCCGAAGTGCAGCGGCCCGGTAGGCGAGGGGGCGAAGCGGCCGCGGTATTTCTCCATGGGGAGATTGTAAGCAACAATTGATTGGGAAAGTCTGAAGCGCGATTTTCGGCTGCTTGAGCCGCCTTGGTGAAAAGTGATAAAGTAAGGAATCCTTACTATGCTCGAACGGAGTAAACCATGCTCGCGAAAATGACCGCCAAGAATCAGCTCACCCTGCCCAAGAGCGTAACCAGCGCCGTCGGGCCGACGGAGTATTTCGACGTCAGGGCCAAGGATGGTCAGATTATTCTGACGCCGGTGCGCATCCAGCGCGCCGACGCGGTGCGCGCCAAGCTGGCGGAACTCGATCTGAACCAGCAGGACATCGCCGCCGCCATTGCGTGGGCGAGAAAGCCTGCTCGCAAAACCAGAAAATGAGTCGCGCGCCGCGCGTGGTGCTGGACACCAACATCGCGCTGTCCGCGCTGGTGTTCGCGCAGCGCCGCCTCGGCGCGCTGCGCGACGCCTGGCAGAGTGCCCGCTGCCGGCCGCTGCTGTCCCAGGCGACTGCTGCGGAATTGGTGCGCACGCTGGCCTATCCGAAGTTTCGGCTTTCCGCCGAGGCGCAACAAGAACTGCTCGCCGACTATCTGCCGTACTGCAGCATCGTACCCATGCCGGCTCGTCCGCCCAGGACCCCGCCATGCCGCGATCCTTTCGACGTGCCGTTCATGCAGCTCGCCGTCGCCGGCAAGGCCGATTTTCTGGTGACCGGCGACCGTGATTTGCTGGCGCTCGCCGGCGAGTTCTCATGTCCGATTATTGTCGCCGATAAATTTCTAAGCGTGCTCACGCAAGTGTGAGCCCGTGAGCACGAGATATATTGTATCTACGCTGTGCAATAGCGTGACGTGAACACCCAACTCAAAATCAGACTGCGCAACTGGCTCAAACTCGCCGGCTGCGTCGCTTTGGGTTTCCCGGTGCTGATCTATTTATTCCAGGAGCGCCTGATCTTCTTTCCGCAGCCGCTCACCGAGGATCCTCTGAAAGCCAATACTGGCGCGGCGATCGAGGATGTGAGCCTGGTCACGGCGGACCAGGTAACGCTGCGCGGCTGGCTGGTGCAGGCGGCACAAACACAAACGCCTGCGCCTATCCTGATCTATTTCGGCGGCAACGCCGAGGAAGTGTCCTGGCTCGCTTCGACCGGAGGTCGATATGCCGGCTGGTCGCTGCTGCTCGTCAATTACCGCGGTTACGGCGGCAGCGAAGGCAAGCCGGGCGAGGCCGAATTGTTTGCCGATGCCGTGCACATTTACGACTATGCCGCCAGCCGCGCGCGCGGCGGCCGCGTTGCGCTGATGGGTCGCAGCCTGGGCAGCGGCGTTGCCGTCTATCTCGCGGCGCAGCGGCCGGTGGCGGGAGTGATCCTGGTATCGCCTTACGACAGCATCGAGAGCGTGGCCAGGGGCATCTATCCGTATTTGCCGATCGGCCTGATGCTCAAACACCGCTTCGATTCGATGTCGCGTGCGCCGGGCATCAAGGCGCCGCTCTTGTGCCTGGTCGCGAGCGACGACCGCGTCATTCCGCGGCCGCATTCCGAGCGCCTGTACGCGGCCTGGGGCGGGACCAAACAGTGGCGCGAAATAGGTCCGGCCGACCACGACAGCCTTGCCGGCGAGCCTGAACACTGGGGCGCGATCGCGTCGTTTCTGGCGCATCTGGCCGATAAACACGTTTAGGCGCGCGCGGTCGCCTGCGCCGTCCTGATATAATTTCACCATCTATCCGGAGAAACGCATGGCAACCGTAGATCTCACCAAGGAAAATTTCGAGCAGGTGGTAACCGGCAACGACGTGGTGATCGTCGACTTCTGGGCTCCCTGGTGCGCGCCCTGCCGCGCCTTTGCACCGACGTTCGAGCAGGCGTCCGAACAGCACGCCGACGTGGTATTTGCCAAGGTCAACACCGAGGAGGAGCAGGAAGTCGCGGGCGCGTTCAACATCCGCTCCATTCCGACGCTGATGGTATTTCGCGAAAACGTGATCCTCTACGCCGAAGCGGGCTCGCTGCCGGCGCCGGCGCTGGAGCAGGTGATCACCCAGGCCAAGGGCATCGACATGGCTGCCGTGCACCGCGAGATCGCCGAGCGCGGCGCCGAAGCCTAGTCGATTTTGCTTTGAAGAAACTGCTGCGCGTCGCAGCCGTAATTGTTGCGCTCATTGCGCTGACCATCGCGATCGGAGCACCCATGGGATTATTCAGCGGCACACGGCCGGACAACCTGGGTGTACGCGACGGGCGCCTGGCGCCGCCCAAGCCCACGCCCAATAACGTCAACAGCCAAACCGACAAGCGCGCCGATGCGGCGCATTACATCGAGCCACTGCGCTATAGCGGCGACGCGCGCAAGGCCTGGGCGGCCTTGCGCAAGGTCATCGATGGCATGCCGCGCGCCAAGGTGGTGACCGCAGAGCCCAACTATCTTTACGTCGAATTCACCAGCAAGCTGATGGGCTATGTCGACGACACCGAATTTTACCTGGACGAGAAAGCCGGCGTGATCCAGGTGCGTTCGGCATCGCGTTTGGGGAGAAGCGATTTCGGCGTCAACCGCGAGCGCATCGAATCCATCCGCGCGCGGCTGGCGCAGGCGAAGCCCTAGCCGCGGCGCTCAATAGCGCAGCAGCGAAGCGCGCACTTCCTGCTGTTCCAGGCGCTTGAGAAACCAGCGCAGCGCCTTGCCTTTCTCCTGCGAGCGCCAGGCGTAGTAGAGATTGCCCACGGGGGTGACTTCCTCCACCGCTTTGACCACCAGGCGCTTGGCCTTGATCAGCGGCGCGGCGGCATGCGTGGGCAGATAGCCGCAGCCCAGACCCGCGGCTTGCGCCGCCACCTTGGACTGCAGGTCGGGGACGGCGAGCACGTCCTGACCGGTCAACAGTCCAATCGAGCGAGGCGGCAGGTTGCGCGAACTGTCGCCGATGGCGACGGCGCGGTGGGCGAGAATCTGTTCGTGCCTGAGCGGCTCGGGCAACGCAGCCAGGGGATGGCTAGGCGCGACGGCGAACACAAAATCCTTGTAGCCGAGCATGCGGATGGCATAGCCGCCTCCAGCCGGCACTTCACCCGATACGCCCAGGGCCAATTCCGCCCGCCCCGACACCAGCGCGTCCCAGGTGCCGGCGAGCACCTCGTGCGCGAGGCGTATGCGGGTACCCGATTGTTCGGCGTAGAACTCCGCAATCAGCGGGAACAACTGAAGAGCAGGAATCATAATGTCGAGCGCGATGCGCAGCTCCGTTTCCCAGCCGGTGGCGATGCGCTTTACGCGGCATTCGAGTTCGCCGGCGGCACGCAGCAAAGCACGGCCTTCCTGCATCAATTCCTGTCCTGCGGGCGTCAGCCGGGCGCGGTGGCCGCTGCGATCGAACAGGGCGATGTCCAGATCCTGCTCCAGCTTCTGCACCGTATAGGTGAGGGCGGAGGGCACGCGGTGCAACTCGGACGCCGCCGCGGCAAAACTGCCCAAGCGCTCGATCGCGTCCATCACCTGCAGCGCGTCCAGGCTCAGTTTCATCTTCTGGATTTATATTCAATTAAATTGAATGATTATGTGAAAATTATCCGCTTTTATTTCAATTAGAGCAATCCTATCATCTGCATTACTAATTCAAAGTATCAGAATTAATCGACAGGAGATTGGCATGCTACAAGTTCGCAAGAGCAAGGAGCGCGGCTATGCCGACCACGGCTGGCTGAGGTCCTTCCACACGTTTTCCTTCGCCGGTTATCACGACCCCGAGCCCATGGGATTCGGCAGCCTGCGCGTGATCAACGAGGACCGCGTGCTTCCGGGCAGCGGTTTCGGCACCCACGGCCACCGCGATATGGAAATCATCAGCTACGTACTCGAAGGCGCGCTGGCGCACGAAGACAACATGGGCAACGGCTCGAGCATCGTTCCCGGGGACGTCCAGCGCATGAGCGCGGGCAAGGGCGTGCTGCATTCGGAGTACAACCATTCCAAGGACGGCGTGACGCACTTCCTGCAGATCTGGATCGAACCCAATGTGACCGGCATCCGGCCGAGCTACGAGCAGAAGCATTTCGATGCCGCATCCAAGCGCGGCCGCTTGCGCCTGATCGCCTCCGGCGACGCGCGCGAAGGTTCAGTGCTTATTCATCAGGATGCGAGCGTGTACGCAGCGCTGCTCGACGGTGCCGAGCGCATCCGCCACACGCTGGCGCCCGCGCGCAAAGCGTATGTGCATGTGGCGCGCGGCAAGCTGACGGTGAACGGCCAGCCGCTGCAGGCGGGCGATGCGCTCAAGGCGGGCGGCGTGGCCGAGATCGTGTTGGAAAAAGGGGAACAGGCTGAAGTGATCCTGTTCGATTTGGCCTGAACAACGATGGCGAAAGGAAACAACACATGAACACCAACGTACAAAACACCGCGGCCCTGGTCGGCCGCATCCTGCTGGCGCTGATTTTCATTATCTCGGGCTACGGAAAAATCACCGGCTACGCCGGCACCGCCGGCTACATGGCAAGCAAGGGGCTGCCCATGGTCGCGGTGTTGCTGCCGCTCACCATCCTGGTCGAACTGGGCGGCGGTTTGCTCATCGCCTTGGGCTGGAACGCGCGCTGGGCCGCCGCGGTGATATTCCTGTTCATCATTCCCGTCACGCTGGTATTCCACAATCCCGCCGGCCTCGCGCCGGCCGAAGCGCAACAGCAAATGATCAATCTGCTCAAGAACGTGTCGATCATGGGCGGGATGCTGGGACTGTTTGCATTCGGCCCCGGCGGGTTCAGTCTAGATGCAAAGAAAAGCGCATAACCGCGCACAACCAGGAGAACCATGATGACAAGCAAAATCTTGATCGCGTTTTATTCCCGTGGCGGCGTGACCGAAGCGCTGGCCAAGGCTGTCGCCGAAGGTGCAAAAGCCGAAGGCGCCGAAGTGCGCCTGCGCCGCGCGCGCGAATTCGTCGGTGAAGAAGTGATGAAA
>DAIDTN010000159.1 GCA_027457185.1 Burkholderiales bacterium
AGCCGAATCCATGCGCTGGTCGGTCGCGGGATACGCGAGCGCCTGAAACACCAGCGGCGGCCCGCCGGCGTCGCGCAGGGTGATGGCCACCACTGCAGCCAGATTGCCGCCGGCGCTGTCCCCGCCCACCGCGATGCGCGCGGGATCGACGCCGAGCGCGGCCCCCTGCCCGGCCAGCCAGCGCGTAGCTGCGACGCAATCGTCAACCGCCGCTGGAAATCTCTGCTCCGGCCCCATGCGGTAATCCACCGCGACGACCGCGCAATGCGCCTTGTTGGCGAGCGTACGGCAGATGATGTCGTGCGTATCCAGATCGCCTATGGTCCAGCCGCCGCCGTGAAAATAGACCAGCAGCGGCAGCGGCGCGCCGGCCGCCGCGTCCAGGCCGTGGTACAGCCGCAGCGGAATCGGTCCCGCCGGGCCGCTCGCGGCGAGATCGCGCACCGATGCCACCTCGGGGACGGGCGGGCTCAGCGCGCCGCGCGTCTCCTTGTACAGGCGGCGCGCCTCCACTGCGCTCACGCTATGGTAGGGCGGCAGCCCGGACTGGGCTGCACGCTCCAACACTGCCTGCATTTGCGGATCGAGTGGCATGGCTATCCTTTCGCTATAAACCCGGCTCAGGCGGCAACGACCGCGCGCCGCTGCAGCGCGAGCCAGGCGATCGCCGTGCCGATCACGGCGAGTACCGGCAAGGCGGCGTAGTTAAGTATCTGCCAGCCGTGGCTGTTCATCAGCAGGCCGGAGGAAAAAGAAGTGGTTGCGCTGGTCAGAAACACGAGGAAGTCGTGCATGCCCTGGGCTTTGGCCCTCTCCGACGAGCGATAACACTCGGTGAGCAGCGTGGTGCCGCCGACGTAGAGAAAATTCCAGCCTATGCCGAGCAGCGTCAGCGCCCACCAGAAATTGACCACCAGCACCCCGGACAATGCGATGCACACGCACAGCGCTTCCAGCGCCGCGCCCACAAACATGACGTTGAGCACGCCGAAGCGCCTGATCAGAGACCCGGTGAAAAACGAGGGCGCGAACATGCCGATCACGTGCCATTGAATCACCAGTGCGGCAGAGCTGTAGGGAAGTCCGCACAGCCCCATCGCCAGGGGCGTCGCCGTCATCAGCAGGTTCATCACGCCGTAGCCCAGCGCCGATCCGGTCACGGCGACGATGAAGGCGGGCTGGACCATGATCTGCGCCAGCGGCCGCACCGGTTCGTGGCGCTCGGCCACGCTGGGCGGAGGAATACGGAGGTAGGCGAGCAGCCCCAGGGTGATCAGGCAGAACACGATCAGGGAGGCATAGGCGCCGAGGAAGGGCACGGCGAACAGGTCCCTGGTGTATTTGCTCAGTTCCGGTCCGATGATGCCGCCGACGAGACCGCCGGTCAGCACCAGCGAAATCGCCTTGGCCTTGAATTCGTAACTGGCCGCGTCGGCGGCGGCGAAGCGATAATACTGGCCGAAGGCGTTGTACACCCCCAGCACCAGCACGCCCGCGCACAGCAGCCAGAAACTGTGCAGCCACAGGCCGAGGCAGCACACGGCGGCGCCCACGATACCCATGCACGTGCCGACGCGAAACCCGGTCTGGCGGCCGAAACGCCGCATGAAAAAAGAGGCCGGCAGCGTGGTCAGCGCCGCGCCGACGACATAGGCGGTGGCGGGCAGCGTCGACAACATCTTGTTGTCGGCAAGAGAGAAACCGGCCAGCGCCGCCAGCGAAATCAAGGTGACGTTGTTGGTGAACAGCATCGCCTGGCAGCCGGCGAGCAGAGCGACGTTTTTCTTGGCGTTTTCCATGGCAGGGGACGCATTGCGCCCCGGGGTAATACCAGGCGGGGCGCAGGGGGCGGCTACGAGGACAGGGCGGATTATAGAAGACGGCGCGCGAACGCACCAAGAAAACGAGGCTACGCCTCTGCGAAAATGCACACGATACCGATTGACAAATTCCACAGGCTGATTCATTCTGCCGCTGCGTGTTCCGCACGAGAGCAAGCGTAGTCGCCGTCAATCACACTAGGAGAGGAAACTCATGGCCACAAAGAAGAAGGCAGCAAGCAAGAAAACCGCGAGCAAGAAAACCGCGAGCAAGAAACCGGTCAAGGCAAAGGTCAAGCGCAAACCAAATGCGGCGTTCATGAAACCGATGACCCCGAGCGCTTCGCTCGGCGCGGTGATCGGTGCGGGCCCGATGCCACGTACCGAGGTGACCAAAAAAATCTGGGCCTACATCAAGAAGAACAAGCTGCAAGACGCCAAGAACCGGCGCAACATCAACGCCGACGACAAGCTGAAAGACGTGTTCGGCGGCAAGAAGCAGGTGTCGATGTTCGAGATGACCAAGCTGGTCAGCAAGCACCTCAAATAAAACTCTCTCTGCCTCAAACGACTAGGGCGGCCCGGAGCCGCCCTAGTCGTTTCTGAGCCACTCGCATCTCCCGCGCTTTGGGGGCGCGGCCGCTCATGCTCCCCGATTCAGCCGCCGTTCCGGTAATTCTCAAACGACATTCAGGCGACTTCAGCCGGCCAGCAGTTCGGCTGCAAGCTGGCGCACTGCCTCCGCCGCGGCCAGCGGGCGCTCGAACGGGAACAGGTGCCCGCCCTCGATGCGCTTGACGCGGAAACTCCGGCGCGTGTGCGCGAGGCCCACCTGCGCCAATTCGTGCGAGTGGCGCCCGCCGATAAATCCGGCCGGCAGCCTCAGGCGGTTGCAGTAATAGACCAGGTCGTGCGGAAAGCTGCGGTAGATGCGGTACTCGATTTCCGGGTCGAACAGCAGCCGTACGCGGCCGTTCTCGGCGACGCTGCCCAGAGCCGCGTAATCCTGCAGGCAGTCGGGATCGAAATGGCGGAAGATCTTCTTGCGGCGGAAATGGGCAACCATGTCCTCCACCGAGGGCCAGTCGCGCCGCCGCGCGCGCGTGCCGTGCGCGGGCGTGATGCGATCGGCCAGGCCCAGGCGCTTCAACATGCCGAATGCGGTGCCTTTGAAGTAGCCGAGGATGGGCGCATCGAGCAGGATGATGCACTTGAACAGTTCTGGACGCTGCACCGCCGCCATGAAGGTGAGATAGCCGCCGAGGGAATGACCCACGCCCACCACCGGCACGCGGCTATGGATCGAAAGATGATCGATCAGCTGCGCCACCAGATGCGGCCAGCCGTCGGTCACCGGATAGGCCGGGTCGTGGCCGATGCAGTTGATGCTGCTGATGCGAAAATCGGACTCCAGGCCGCCGAAGAACTTGCGGTAACAGGCGGCGGGAAAGCCGTTGGCGTGCGAAAAATGCAGGATGTCGCGGCTCATCTACAGCGCCCCCGGGTCGGATCCCAGGCGCGCGCCGCTGCGACCGGCGAGCCAAGCCACCGCCAACAGCAGGGCGGCATAGTTGCAATTGCGCAGCATCGTGCGCGCCTACCAGTAATTTTCCACGTTGATCTGCCCCGGGTCGCGCCGGCGGTGTTTCTTCAGGCCGCGCCGCTGCAGCGCGTGCACGGTGTCTTCGACCATCGCCGGATTGCCGCAGACCATCAAGCGCGACGCTTGCGCTTCCAGTTTGATTCCCGCCCTGGCTTCCAGCCGCCCGTCCTCGATCGCCTGCGGGATGCGCCCGGCCAGGGCGAAATCGTTGTGTTCGCGGCTGACGACGGGCACGAACACGAATTGCCCGGCATGTTGCGCGAGCAGCGAGCCGATTCTCTCCTGGTAACTCAGCTCCTCGGTGCGACGCACCGCGTGCACCAGCACCACGCGGCGAAAGCGCCGCCACGGCGCCTCCGTCCCGAGGATGGACAGAAAGGGCCCCAGCGCGGTGCCAGTGGCGAGCAGCCACAGATCCTCGCCCGGCGGCACTTCGTTCAAGATGAGGAAACCCGCGGGCTGCGGCGCGAGATAAATGGGGTCGCCGGGTTCGAGTTTGCACAGGCGCGGGGTCAGCGGGTGATCGTGCAGCACGACGTAATAAAATTCGTGCGGGCGCGCCGCAGGCGCGTTGACGAAGGAATAAGGCCGCCCCACCATCTCACCGTCGACCGCCAGAGCCAGCTTGGTGAACTGGCCGGCCTGGAACTGCGCAAGCTCGGCCTCGACCTGCAGCGAATAGAGGAGCCCGGTCCAGTGCCGTTGCGCCACGACCGTCCCTTCTACCCATTTGCTCATTGGATCAGATAGGGCTCGGTGTAGAGCGACTCGACCTCGCCGCCGAGCATGACGATGCTGCCGCTGCTGCGGTTGTTGCCGGTGTCGCTGAACTCGAAGCCGTAGGTGCGCCGCAGCGCCATGCGTCCGTAGTCATCGCGGGCGAAGCCGAGCCCGATGCACTCGACCGTTTCGTCGAGGAACATCAGGCCGTTGCGCTCGCAGGCGCGCTTGCCCGTCGCCAGCGCACGCTCGCGCGCGCGCATGCTGTCGAACCACAGCCACACCAGCGCCGCCAACAGGAGCAGGGTAATCGATTCCGCCATGAACGCATTCTACATGGTGGCGGCGGCGGCGATGTTCAAGTCCGCGGTCTGCGCGCGCGCTATCGCTGCGCTGGTTCACGCGACGGATCTGTCGGGCCGGATCATGCCGGAGCCACGATCACGCCGGCCGCGGCCAGGCGCTCGATGTCCGCTGCGGCAAAGCCGAGCTCGGCCAGCAGCGCGCGCGTATGGCTGCCCGCGACGGGCAGGTCGAGTTCCGCGCCGAAGCGGCGGCCATCCATCTCGAACGGCAGCGTGGGCGTTTTCACCTTGCGGCCGTCCGCGAGGGTGATTTCAGTAAAGCCGCCCGAGGCGTTCAGGTGCGGATCGTCGAACAGTTCGTCCGGCCTGACGATCGGCGCGTAGGGCAGGCCGGCGCGCTCGCAGGCGCGCATCAGTTCCGCCTTGCTCATCTGCGCGAAACGCGCGCATGCACGCGCTGGTTGTTGGTCGCGAGCGAGGCGTCGGCGGCAAGCGCGGTCATGCCGAAATGCTCGCAGAACACCTTCCATTGCGTGTCGCTGACTACGGCAACGAACAACTGGCCGGCGTCGGCGGTGTCGAACACGTCGTAGATGGCCCAAGCGGAGAGCCGGTCGGGCATGGGCGCGGCGGGCTTGCCCGTGACCGCATACTGCATCATGTGCTGCGCCACCAGGAACACGTTGTTCTCGAACAGCGCGCTCTGCACGAACTGGCCGCGCCCGCTGCGCTGCCGTTCGTGCAGCGCCGCGAGGATGGCGATGGCGCCGAACATGCCGCCCATGATGTCGTTCACCGAAGCGCCGGCGCGCAAGGGGCGGCCCTCCGGCCCGGTCATGTAGGCGAGTCCGCCCATCATCTGTACCACCTCGTCCAGCGCCGTGCGCTCCTGGTAGGGGCCGGGCAGGAAACCCTTGAGCGAACAGTAGATGATCCCGGGGCGCAGCCTGTCGACGTCGGCGTAGCCCAAGCCGAGCTTGTCCATGGTGCCGGGGCGGAAGTTTTCCGTCACGGCATCGGCGGTCGCGAGCAGCTTGATCACGATGTCGATGCCCTGCGGCGACTTCAAGTCCAGCGCCAGGCTTTTCTTGTTGCGGTTGTAGGTGGCCCAGAATCCGGCGCCGGTGCCCGTCAGCCGGCGCGTGTTGTCGCCCTCGGTCGGCTCTATCTTGATCACCTCGGCGCCGAGATCGGCGAGCACCAGGCCGCAGCTCGGGCCCATGATCATGTGCACGAATTCGATCACCCGGACCCCGGCGAGCGGCAACGCGCGCCGATGCTGCTCCCCGATTGCGTTCATGCCGTGCTGCGCCGGCTCCTGCGTGGCGGCCATCAGGCTCAGGCCGCGGGACTGGGATAACGGCTGTGGATGGCGTCGATGCCCTCCAGCGTTGCCGCATCGAGCTCGACCTTGACGCTGTCGATGTTCTGCTTCAACTGCGCCAGGTCGGTCGCGCCGACCAGGCTGGAGGCGACGAACCAGCGCGTGCGCACGAAGGCCAGCGCCATCTCGGCGGGGCTCAGGCCACGGCTTTGCGCGAGCCGGCAATATTCGTCGGCGGCGGCGCGCACCTGCTCGCGCTTGTAGCGCTCGCCGAAATCGGCGTACTGGGTCAGGCGCGCGCGCGGCGGCTTCGCGCCGGCGACGAATTTGCCGGTGAGCATCCCCATCGCGAGCGGGCTGTAGGCAAGTAGCGGCACGCGCTCGCGAAAGCTTGCCTCGGCCAGCTCGCCGTCGAACATGCGGTTCACCAGGCTGTAGGCGTTCTGGACCGTCAGCGGCGGCGGCAAGCCGTGCGCGCGCGCAACGCGCACGAACTCGCACACGCCCCAGGTGGTTTCGTTCGACAGTCCGTAATGGCGGATCTTGCCCGCCTGGATCAGCCACGCCATGGTCCCGCTCTGCTCGACGATGGGAACAGCCGGCGTCTCCTTGGACGGGTCGTAGCGGGTCACGCCGAACATCGGCACGTTGCGCGCCGGCCAGTGAATCTGGTACAGGTCGAGATAATCCGTTTTCAGCCGCGCCAGGCTGTCGTTCAGCGCTTCGGCGATGTTCGCGCGCGTGAGCTCGGTGCGCCCGCCACGCACCCAGTCGCGCCGCCCCGGGCCGGCCACCTTGCTCGCGATCACCAGCTGATCGCGCTTCTGCCTGGCCAGCCAGGACCCCAGATAAGTCTCGGTGCGCGCGTAAGTGTGCGCACTCGGCGGCACCGGATACATTTCCGCGGTGTCGATGAAGTTGATGCCGTGTGCCAGCGCGAAATCCAGCTGCAGGTGCGCGTCGCGCTCGCTGTTCTGCTCGCCCCAGGTCATGGTGCCCAAGCCGATTTCGGATACGTGCAGTTCGCTCTCGCCGAGCTTATTCAGTTTCATCGAAGCCTCATCGGTATCTCAAATTGGCAATGCAGCGCATCACAGCGTACGAGCCTTTGAACAGCCCGCGCAAGCTTTTCGCGCGGGCGGTCCTTATCATTCAACCGAAGCTGCATCGGTGATCGGGTTCGTCCATGGCGCGCATCGGAGCCACGAGCCTCAAAACAGCCCACGCTAGCTTTTTGCGTGGGCGGTCCTATTGGTCGGGATCAGGCCCAGGTGCATGCCGCTGTCGACCATGATGGTGTCGCCGGTGAGGAGGTCTGCGCCCTCGATCAGCCAGACGATGACGGCGGCGACTTCCTCGGGTGTGCCCGGGCGGCCGAGCGGCGTGCCCTGGCGGTAGCGCGCCTCGATCGCGGCGTAACGGGCGCCATAGCCTTCGCGCAGCCACTTGGTGTCGACCATGCCCGGACAGACTGCGTTGACGCGGATCTCCGGACCGAGCACGCGTGCGAGCGACATGGTCAGGGTGTTGAGGGCCCCCTTGGACGCGGCATAGGCGATGCTCGATCCCATGCCGTTCTTGCCCGCAATCGACGACACGTTGACCACGGCGCCGCGCCCGCCTTGTTTCATCGCCGGCGCGCAGGCGCGCCCCATCTAGTAGGCCCCGCCCACATTGACCGAGTAGATGCGCTGAAAATCCTCGGCCGAGTGC
>DAIDTN010000160.1 GCA_027457185.1 Burkholderiales bacterium
CGAATCCATCGGCGCCGATCACCGCGCCCGAATGGACCAGCGCGCGCTGGCCCAGGCGACAACCCGGGTAGACAGTGACGTGCGCATGCAGCCGGCTGGCGGCGCCGATCTCGACTGCGTCGCCGAGGTAGCAACCCGCGCCGATCATCACCCCCCTGCCGAGCTTCACGCCGCGGCCGACGTACGCCCAGGGGCCGATGCTGGCGCTGGCCGGAACCCGCGTGCCGCGCTCGACAACTGCGGTCCGGTGCACCCCGGGTTTGGCTACCATCGGCGGATTGAACAGGGAGGAGACCTTGGCGAAATACAGATAGGGATCGTCGCAGACGATGCGCGGCAACTGCGTAAGGCCGCTGTCAGCCTTGCTGAGGATCACCGCGCCGGCGCGCGTTCCGGCCAGCTGTTTTCGGTATTTGCCGTGGCTGAGAAAACCGATATGCTGCGCCGCGGCGCTCTCCAGCGTCGCAACCTGGCTGATCGGCGTCTGCGCGTCGCCGATTATCTCCCCACCGAAGCGTTCGACGATCTGGGCCAGGCGATATTTCTTGGCCTTAGTCATCGGCGCCGGCTATTTCCCCGCCGGCTTGTCGTCCAGCGCCTTGATCACCTTGTCCGTGATGTCGATGCGCGGGCTGGCGTAGACGGCCTCCTGGAAAATGATGTCGTATTTCTCCGACTCGGCAATCGCCTTGATGGTGCGATTGGCGCGCTCGAGCACCGCCGCAAGTTCCTCGTTGCGCCGCTGGTTGAGATCCTCGCGAAATTCGCGCTGCTTGCGCTGGAAATCCTTGCTCAATTCGCCGAATTCGCGCTCCTGGTTGCGGCGCTCGGATTCGCTCATGGTGGCCGAGTTCTTCTCCAGGTTTTCCTGCATCTTGCGAATCTGCTGGCCCATCTTTTGGATGTCCTGGTCGCGCTTGGCAAATTCCTGTTCGATCTTCTTCTGTGCGCGCACGGCGGGCGCGGCGTCGCGGAACACCCTTTCTGTGTTGACGAAGCCGATTTTCAACTCGGAGGCGGCAGCACTGCTGCCGATCAACATGCTCAATATGAAGAATACTAGTGTTTTCAAACTGACCTCCTCGATTCCTAAAAGACCTGCCCTAACTGGAATTGCAGGTGCTGAATCCTATCCCCCGCCTTGGCGTTGAGCGGCTTGCCGTAACTGAAGCGCAACGGCCCCATCGGGGAATTCCAGATAAACGAAATGCCGGTCGAATAGCGCAGATCAGAAAGATTCATTTTCTGATCCGAACCGTATACCTGGCCGGCATCCAGGAACAGGCTCAAGCGCATCGAGCGGTCTACCCCGGTTCCAGGCATCGGGAACAGAAACTCGGCATTCCCGACCAGGCGCTTGGTGCCGCCGAGGATATTGCCTTGGGAATCAGTCGGCCCAAGCGAGTACGCATCGTAACCGCGCACCGAGGTGACGCCGCCGGCGTAAAAATTCTTGTAAAACGGCAGGGGTTTCCCGCCCATGCCGTTGGCCGCTCCGATTTCGCCGTTGAGCATAAACGTATAGGTGCGCGACAGCGGGTAAAACCACTGCCCTTGCCCGGTGAGCTTGTAGTACTTCAGCGTCCCGCCCGGCAGCCCGACCTCCATATTGGCGCGGAGGATAGACCCTTTGGTCGGCACCAGTGCGCTGTCGAGCTGATCACGTATCCAGCCGATCGTCCCCGGAATAGCGGTGTTGGTATTGCCAAATATGTTGACGAAATCCAGATACCGTTGCGGGCTCAATGAGTCGATGCCAAGCTTGGTGTTTTCGAAGCCAAGACCCAAGCCGAGATTGTCCACCTCGGTCAGCGGGACGCCATAGCGCACTGCCCCGCCAACGGTGCTGGTGGTGTAGTAACCCAGGCCAAGCAAGGAAGCGTCGGTGCTTCGGTCGTAGATGTCGAAGCCGCGGCTGACGCCGTCTACCGTGTAATACGGGTTGGTGTAGCTCAATCCGATATTGCGATTGATCTTGCTGGTGCTCACCTGCAGGCTAAGATGTTTACCGCTGCCAAAAATGTTTTGCTGCGTGATCGAGCCGCTCAGTATCAGCTTCTCCGTGGATGAAAAGCCCGCGCCGATCGTGATCGCGCCGGTCGGCTTTTCCTTGACCTTGAAATCCACGTCCACCTGGTCGGAGGTGCCGGGCACTGGTGGCGTCTCGACTGTGACGTCGGTAAAGTATCCCAACCGATCCAGACGCTGCTTGGATTTCTGTATTTTGTCGCTGTCGTAGTAGGCGCCCTCGAGTTGGCGCATCTCGCGGCGTATCACTTCGTCGCGGCTGCGGTTATTGCCCGAGATATTGATGCGCCGCACATAAACCCGCCGGCCCGGGTCGATCATTATCGTCAACGCGACGCGCTTCGCCGCTTTGTCCAATTCCGGAACCGCGTTGGCGTTGGCAAAAGCATAGCCATCGTTACCCAGCCGGTCGGTGATTTTCTTGGTGCTCTCGTTGAGTTTCTCGCGCGAGAAGGTCTCGCCCGGCTTGAGTTCGATCAGCTTGCGCAATTCAGCTTCGGGCAGAAGCAACTCGCCGCCGAGCTTGACGTCCGACACGGTGTACTTGTCGCCCTCGGTGATGTTGATCGTGATGTAAATGTCCTGCTTGTCCGGCGTGATCGATACCTGCGTCGAATCGATACGGAACTCGAGATAGCCGCGATTGAGATAAAACGAACGCAGCGTCTCCAGGTCGCCGGCCAATTTCTGTTTGGAGTATTGGTCGTTCTTGGTGTACCAAGTTAGCCATCCTGGCGTTTGCAGCACGAACTGTTGCAGCAGATCCTTTTCCGTGAACGCCTTGTTGCCGATGATATTGATTTCGCGAATCTTGGTGACATCGCCCTCGTTGATGGAAAAACTGATTCCCACCCGATTGCGCTCGAGCGGCGTAACCGTGGTGACTACGGTGGCGGCATAGCGCCCGCGCGCGAGGTATTGGCGTTTGATCTCCTGCTCGGCCTGATCGAGCAGCGCCTTGTCGAAAGACCTCCCGTCCGCGAGGCCGATTTCGCGCAGCCCTTTGCGCAGCGCATCTTTATCGAATTCCTTGTTGCCGATAAAGTCGATCTGCGCCACCGCCGGACGTTCCTGGACTATGACTATCAGCACATCGCGCTGTACTTCCAGGCGTACATCCTTGAAGAACCCTGTCGCAAACAATGCTTTGATCGCCGCGGCCGCCTTATCCTCGGTCATGGTTTCGCCGACCTTGACCGGGAGGTAGCTGAACACGGTGCCGGCCTCGATGCGCTGGATGCCTTCGACCCGGATATCGCGCACCACGAAGGGAGCGAATGCATGCGCGACGCCGACCCACAGGCAGATGAATGCGCCGACGAGGTACCTGGTCATGTTAAGTTCAGCCGGAGATCAAACGGTTGATATCGTTATAGAAGGCAAATGCCATCAGAACCAGCAGCAGCGTCAACCCGAGCTTCTGACCGATTTCCATCATCCGATCCGATACCGGGCTGCCCTTGAAAAATTCGATCGTATAATACATCAAATGTCCGCCATCCAATAAGGGAATCGGCAGCAGGTTGAGGACCCCGAGGCTGATGCTGATCAGCGCCAGAAAATTCAGGTACGAGACCAGCCCGAGCTGCGCCGACTGGCCGGCATAATCGGCGATGGTAACCGGCCCGCTGATATTCTTCCACGACACCTGCCCGACCAGCATCCGCCCGAGCATGTTCAGGCTGAACGCCGACATGTCCCAGGTTTTTTGCACCGCCTTCACCAGGGCACGGGCCGCACCGTAACGGACCACGGTCACGAGCTCGTCCATCGCCTGCTGGTCGATCTGCGCCGCTGCGCCTATGCGCCCCACGGTCGAGCCGTCCTGCTGCACCGTTTCGGGGACGAGCGCGAGCTCGCGTCGTTCTTTTCCCCGCTGAAACGTCAGCCGCAGTTCGACACCCGGATGGCTGCGCACAACTTGTACCAGTTCGTTCCAGGTGGAGACGGGTTTGCCGTCGGCCGCAAGGATCCGGTCTCCCGCTTGCAGGCCTGCCCGCTCCGCCACACTGCCAGCCACCACCTGGCCGATCACCGGTTTAATTTCCGGCTGGTACAGGCGCAGACCGATCAGGGCCAGGGTATCGCCTTCGAGCTGCTCCGCGTCAAAGCGCGATAAATCGAGCGTGCGCCAGTCGAGGTGATGCTCGCGGCTGAGCACCTCCACCTTTACCTGTCGGTGCTCCAGCGCGAGCTGCAGCAGGCGCCAGCGCACCTCCTGCCAGGACCCGACGGATACGCCGTCGATGGCGCGTATGGTTTCGCCCCGCTCGAACCCGGCGCTTGCGGCTGGCGTGTGCGCCAGCGGTGCCGCCACTATCGGCCGCGCTTCCTGCACCCCGTGCATGAACAGCGGCCAGTACAGCAGTATCGCAAACAGAAAGTTGGCGACCGGACCGGCGACGACCACGGCGTAACGGCGCCACACGCTCTGGCGGTTGAAGGCGCGGCCGAGTTCCTGCGGTGCCACCTCGCCCTCACGCTCGTCCAGCATCTTGACGTAACCGCCCAGCGGCACCGCCGCCACCACCCATTCCGTCTGATCGCGTCCGAGCCGCTTTTTCCACAGCGGCAAGCCGAAGCCGATCGAGAAGCGCAATACCTTGACGCCGCAAATCCGCGCGACGAGGTAGTGGCCATATTCATGCACGATGACCAGGATTCCCAGCGCGAGCACGAAGGCGGCAACAGTATGCAGCAGGGTCATTGCTCGGCAGCCACCGCTTCGGTCTGCAGCTGGGCGCACCGGCGCGCCGCGGCGTCGGCTTCGAGCACATCATCGAGGCTGGCAATCGCGCGCGGTGGCAATGCGTTCATCACCGCCTCGATCACCGCGGTGATGGCAAGGAACGGCAGGCGTCGTTCGAGAAAACCGGCCACCGCAACCTCGTTCGCCGCATTCAGCGTCGCCGGGCTGGACCCGCCTTCGCGCAGGGCACGATATCCCAGGCGCAGCGCCGGGAACCTCGAGAAATCCGGCGCCGCGAAATCGAGCCTGCCGACGCGAAACAGATCGAGCGAGTCCACGCCCGCTTCAATCCGCTCAGGGTAGGCCAGCGCGTGCGCAATCGGCGTGCGCATGTCGGGGTTGCCGAGTTGGGCGATGACCGAGCCGTCCGCGTATTCGACCATCGAATGCACCACGCTCTGCGGATGAATCACGACCTCGATCTGCTCCGGCGTCGCGCCAAACAGCCAGTGCGCTTCGATAATTTCGAGCGCTTTGTTCATCATGGTCGCCGAATCCACCGAAATCTTGCGCCCCATGACCCAGTTTGGATGGGCGCAGGCTTCGTCCGGCGTCACGCTTTGCAGCTGTGACAGCGCCGTTTCGCGGAACGGCCCGCCGGATGCCGTTAACAGCACTCGACGCACACCGTGGCCGCCGAGGTTTCCCGAGAATGAATCGGGCAGGCACTGAAACACGGCATTGTGCTCGCTGTCTATCGGCAGCAAAATCGCGTGATGCGCACGCACGGCTTCCATGAATATCGGCCCGGCCATGACCAGGGCTTCCTTGTTCGCGAGCAGCAGTTTCTTGCCCGCGCGCGCCGCTGCGAGCGTGGGCACCAGGCCGGCGGCGCCGACGATAGCGGCCATGACGCAATCGGTTTGCGCATGGGCAGCAATGCGCTCCAATCCCTGCTGGCCGATCAGGATTTCAGTGACGCCTGGCTGCAGGCGCTGGCGCAGGACATCGGCCTGGACTGCCTGCGCCACCACAGCGTAGCGCGGCTGGTGGCGCAGGCACAGCTCGCCCAGTTCGTCGATGCGTTCGTTCGCGCTCAGGGCGAATATGCGGAAGCGCTGCGGATGGCGCGCGGCTACGTCCAGGGTGCTGCGTCCGATGGAACCGGTCGCCCCGAGGACGGCGAGGTTCTGCAGCCTGTTCATAGCAGGTATACCAGCGCGGCAAACGGCAGCACGGCGGTGAGCGCGTCAATGCGGTCAAGCACTCCGCCGTGCCCGGGGAGCAATGCGCCGCTGTCCTTGACCCCGGCACGCCGTTTCAGAGCCGACTCGAACAAGTCGCCGTAAATGCCAAGTGCAGTTAGCAACCACAGAAACAATAGCGCCCCGAATGCGCCGAAGCGCATGGATTTGAGCAGCTGCGGAAAATACGGCTGCCAGGCGTAGCTCCACAACGCCGCATATGCGCTCACCGCGAGCATCGCCCCGCCTACGCCTTCCCAGGTTTTACCTGGACTGATCGAGGGCGCGAGTTTATGCCTGCCGAAGCGGCGTCCGGCGAAATAGGCGGCGGTGTCGGAAATCCACGCGACCGACATCAGCAGCAGTAGCAGCGGCGGGCCGAGATCGCGCAGTTCGACCAGCGCGAGCCAGGTCGGCACCAGGACCACGAGGCCGGTCAGCGCCGCCAGCCAGCGTGCGCGCGGTAGCCAGGCACGCCATAGCCACAGCGGCACCACGATCATCCAGAACAGGCTCGCGACCAGGTAGAGCGCGATATGCGCTCCGGAATCACCGGGCAGGGCATTGCCCTGGGCACAGCCGGACAGCGATGCGCAGGCAGCCGCCACGAGGACCACATACAGACCGCAGCCGATGCGCCCGAGCTTGATCAGTTTGGCCCATTCCCATGCCGCTGGGAGCAGCAGTACGCCGGCAAACCCGGCCCAGGCACGAGGAGAAAGCCAGAACAATGCCGCCAGAAACAAGAACAACAACACCAGCGCCGTGATCACCCGTGTCTTGAGCATCGCTCAATACCCCCGGCCGGCTCGCACAATCAGGCGAGCTCCCTTTTCGAGGGGGGAGCCCGTCCTGCGGACTCGAGTTGCTCGCTGGTGCGGCCGAAGCGCCGCTCGCGCCGCTGATAGGACGCGATCGCCCGATCCAGCGCCGCCGAATCGAAGTCCGGCCACAGCGTTTCGGTAAAATAGAACTCGCTGTAGGCGAGCTGCCATAGCAGAAAGTTGCTGATACGCTGTTCTCCGCCCGTGCGAATGAACAAATCGGGTTCGGGCGCGTAGGCCATGGCAAGGCAGCTGGCGAGTTGCTCTTCAGTAAACGTGCCGCGCTGCTCCGGCATTGACTCAACCAGGCGCCGCATTGCCTGCAGCAAGTCCCAGCGCCCGCCGTAATTCGCCGCAATGGTGAGGGTCATTTTATTATTGGCTTGGGTGAGCTGTTCGGCGCGCTCGACCAGATCGGTGATCTTGTTGCCGAAGGGCGCGAGGTCGCCCACTACGCGCAGGCGTATGCCGTTGCGGTGCAGCTTCGCCGCCTCCCGCTCCAGCGCCATGATGAATAGTCCCTTCAGCATCGACACCTCTTCTTCCGGCCGGCGCCAATTCTCCGAACTGAACGCGAACAGGGTCAGGTATTCGACGCCCCGCGAAACGCAGGCTTTGACTGCTTCGCGCACGATCTCGACGCCGCGTTTGTGGCCGGCCGCGCGCGGCAGCATGCGGTGCTTGGCCCAGCGTCCGTTGCCATCCATGATGATTGCGATATGGCGCGGAACCGCCTTTACTTGCGGGATATCGCGCGTCGAACTGGGAAACAAAGGCATGAATGTCTCGGTGTGGGCTGCGCCCGGTTCAAACTGCCATCAGGTCGGATTCTTTGGCGGCGAGCAGCTTGTCGATCTCGGCGATGAACTTGTCGGTAAGCTTCTGGATTTCGTCCTGCGCGCGGCGTTCGTCGTCCTCGGAAACGGCCTTTTCCTTGAGCAGCTCCTTGAGGTGGTGGTTGGCATCGCGCCGCAGGTTCCTCACCGCCACCTTGGCATTCTCGCCTTCGCCCTTGACCACTTTGATCAATTCGCGCCGGCGCTCTTCGGTCAGCGCCGGCATCGGCACGCGGATCACATCTCCCTGCGCCGAGGGGTTGAGCCCGAGATCGGAATCGCGGATGGCTTTTTCAATCACCGCTCCCATTTTCTTTTCCCAGGGCGCAATGCCGATGGTGCGCGCGTCGAGCAGGGTCAGATTGGCGATCTGGTTCAGCGGCATTTGCGTGCCGTAGTAATCGACGGCGATATGGTCGAGGATGCCGGTGTGCGCGCGCCCGGTGCGCACCTTGCCAAGGTCGGCTTTCAGCGCCTCGAGCGAGTTGTGCATTTTTTGCTCGGCGGTTTTCTTGACATCAGCAATCATGCTCATCCCCTCAATCAGCTATGTACCAGCGTTCCATCGTCCTCGCCCATAACCACCCGTTTCAGCGCCCCCGGCTTGAAGATGCTGAACACGTTGATCGGCAGTTTCTGATCGCGGCACAAAGTCAGAGCCGTTGCGTCCATCACCCTCAGGTTCTGGTTGATCGCATCGTCGAAGCTGACCCTGGTATAACGCCGCGCCTGCGGATTGGTCTTGGGGTCGGCGCTGTAGACACCGTCCACCTTGGTCGCCTTGAGCACGATATCACAGCCCATCTCGGTGCCGCGCAACGCCGCCGCCGTGTCGGTGGTGAAAAAGGGGTTCCCCGTGCCGGCCGCAAAAATTACGATCTTGCCTTCCTCTAGGTAGCGCATGGCCTTGCCGCGGATGTAAGGCTCGACCACCTGCTCGATATTGAGCGCCGATTGCACGCGGCCGTTCAGACCGCCGCGGCGCATCGCGTCCTGCAGCGCCAGCGCATTCATGACGGTAGCCAGCATGCCCATGTAGTCGGCGGTGGCCCGGTCCATTCCGGCGGCGGCCGGCGCTACGCCGCGAAAAATATTGCCGCCGCCTATCACCACCGCGATTTCCACGCCCAGCGCCGCCACGACGGCGATCTCGGCGACGATGCGGTCTATGGTCCCGCGGTTGACGCCGTAGGCGTCTTCGCCCATCAGGGCCTCGCCCGAGAGCTTGAGTAGGATGCGCTTATACGCTGGCGCTGCGGATGCGGCGTTCAACCCGCAGCGGCCTTGGTCTGCGAGGCCACTTCGGCGGCAAAATCGCTCGATTTCTTCTCTATGCCCTCACCCACCACGAAATACCCGTAGCTGAGCAGCATGGTGTGCTTGGCGGCAAGCATTTTTTCCACCGTCAGCTTGTCGTCCTTGATGAAAGGCTGGCCGAGCAGTGTCATTTCGCCGAGAAACTTGTTCAGCC
>DAIDTN010000161.1 GCA_027457185.1 Burkholderiales bacterium
CCCCACGCCGAGCTCCGCCAGCGGCGAAAAATCCTCAGCTTCCGACTGCGTGGCGCTGGTTTCGGTTTGGTCGGGCTGCACCATCCGGAGGCGAATTTCCCATGCGAGTTGAGCGCGTTTCGGCGAAAGCCCTACAATGAAGGCGCGAACCGAAAGTAAAAGATAATGTAGCGTTCCATTTTACCTGCAAAGTATCCCTCAATGTCTCCGCGTCAGGGTAATCCACTAGAAGCTTTGAGCTATTCGCGCTACGCCCAACGCATGGCACAGGCGCGTCCGGAATTGTTCCAGGCTGCGCTCGGCGCGATCGAGCAACCGTTCGACGCCGCCGCCATGCGCGCCTATCTTGCGCAGCAAACTGCGGACGACGAGGTCGCGCTCAAGCGCACACTGCGGCGGCTGCGCCAGCAGGTCATGCTGCGCGTGCTGCTGCGCGATCTCGCCGGACGCGCGCCTCTGGCCGAAGTAGTAACCAGCATGAGCGACTTGGCCGAACTCAGCCTGGACTATGCGCTCAGGCACCTGAGCCTGTGGCTGGAAATGCAGCACGGAACGCCGATGGCCAACGGCAAAAGGCAGGCGCTGATCGTGGTCGGCATGGGCAAGCTGGGCGGACGCGAGCTCAACGTCTCCTCCGACATCGACCTGATTTTCGTTTATCCGGAGGAAGGCGATACCATATGCAGCGCAGCAGCGCCTGGGACCGGCACGCGTCCGCGGCTGCTGTCGAATCACGAATATTTCACCCGCCTCGGGCGCAAACTGATCAGCACGCTCGCCGATATCACCGAGGACGGCCAGGTGTTCCGCGTCGACATGCGACTGCGCCCCAACGGCGATGCCGGACCGCTCGCCTGCAGCCTCGATGCTCTGGAAAACTACTTCCTCGCCGAAGGGCGTGAATGGGAGCGCTACGCTTGGATCAAGGCGCGTGTCGTCGCCTTAAGCAGCGACTCCAGCGCTTTTGCTGCGCGCAGCAACGCGAGCGACATCACGGCGGCAGACGGCGAGCTGGCGCGGCAACTGGGCGCGGTCGCGCGGCCGTTCGTGTTCCGCAAGTACCTGGATTTCGGCGCATTTGCGGCGATGCGCTCGCTGCACGCGCAGATCCACGCCGAGGTCGCGCGGCGCGATCTCACCGGGCATATCAAGCTCGGCCCGGGTGGCATACGCGAGATCGAATTCGTCGCCCAGGCGTTCCAGCTGATACGCGGCGGGCGCGATTCGGATTTGCAGGTTCGCCCGACGCTGAAAGTGCTGGCGCTGCTGCAGCAAAAAGGGTTGCTCCCCGCTCAGGCAGTGGTCGAACTGGCCGCCGCCTATGACTTCCTGCGCCGCCTGGAACACCGCCTGCAGTACCTGGACGACGCCCAGACCCATGCACTGCCTGCGGACGGTGACGATCAGACCCGGGTCGCCGCGGCCATGGGCTATGACGACTACGCAGAATTCATGCGCCGGCTGGACGCGCATCGCGAGCGGGTGTCGCGCCATTTCGACGACGTGTTTGCCGGTCCGGCACAGGACGAGCACGCCTGCGCGCCCCTGTGGAATGGACGACTCGATGCGCAGGCCGCCGAGGCGCAGCTCCACAAACTAGGTTTCGCCGACGCCGCCGCCGCGCTCGCGCGCCTTGCCGCTGCGCGCGCGTCGCCGCGCTATGGGCAACTGCCCGAGGCCAGCCGCGAGCGCTACGACGTCCTGCTACCGCGCGTGATCGAGCTCGCGGCCAGGGCCGGGCCCCCCGAAGTCGCGCTCGCGCGCACGCTCGATCTGCTCGACGCGATCAGCCGGCGCAGCTCCTATCTGGCGCTGCTGTACGAATACCCGCAGGCACTGGAAAAGGTGGTGCAGCTCTTGGCCGCCTCCGGCTGGGCCGCCGCCTATGTCACGCGCCATCCCCTGCTGCTCGACGAACTGCTGGACGCACGCACGCTGTATGCCGCGCCGGACTGGAAGGAACTCTCCTCCGGCCTGCGCGCGCAGCTTGCGCGCCACGACAACGATGCCGAGCGGCAGATGGATGTGCTGCGTGAGGCGCACCACGCCCAGGTGTTCCGACTGCTGGCGCAGGACCTGGCAGGTCAGCTCACGGTGGAAGTGCTGGCCGATCATCTGTCGGCGCTGGCCGACCTGATGCTCGCGATCACGTTGGAGTTGTGCTGGGCGCAGTTGCGCAATCACCACCGCGAGGCACCGCGCTTCGCCATCATCGCCTACGGCAAGCTCGGCGGAAAGGAACTGGGCTACGCTTCGGATCTGGATATCATCTTCCTCTTCTACGACGCCGATGCGCGCGCGCCGGCGCTGTATTCGCGGCTGGCGCAGCGCCTCAACACCTGGCTCACCAGCGCCACCGCCTCGGGCGTGCTGTTCGAGACCGACCTGCGCCTGCGGCCCAACGGCGAAAGCGGCCTGATGGTGAGCTCGGTTGACGCGTTTCGCGAATATCAGGAAAAGGATGCCTGGGTGTGGGAGCACCAGGCGCTGACGCGAGCGCGTTACTGCGCCGGCGACGCCGCGGTGGGCGCCGCGTTCGAGGCCGAGCGCATCGCCATCCTGCGCCGCAGCCGCGACCCGGAGGCGCTGCGGCGCGAAGTGGTCGCCATGCGCTCGAAAATGCGCGACGCCCACCCCAACAAGAGTGAGCTGTTCGATCTCAAACACGACCGCGGCGGCATGATAGACATCGAGTTCATGGTGCAATTTCTGGTGCTCGCGCATGCGCATCGGTATGCGCAGCTGACCGGCAACCTGGGCAACATCGCCCTGCTGAAAATGGCCGGGGAACTCGGCCTGATACCAATGGCTACGGCGATGACGGTGCGCGACGGCTACCGCGAATACCGCAAGCGCCAGCACGCGGAGAGGCTCAACGGCGCCCAGTACGCGCGCGTGGCGCACGGGCCGCTAAAGGCCTACATCGAGGCGACGCTGGATCTGTGGAACATAGTGTTCGGCGCCGTCGCCAGCAGCCCTGCGCCAGCGCAAAGCTGACGCGCCCGCCTGCCGGGGACCGCCTGGAAACCGCATTGAAGTCAGCGCTCGCAAACATGATGCGGCGAAAATTGACCGTGATCAATGATACATGACGGCCCACATCGCTACGATAGTGCACTGAATCAACCGGCTGCACGGCGATCGGCTCGCGAGAGCGGGAATCGTGACAGTTTCGCCGATGCAATCCCTAACCAACCGAAGACACAGGAGAGACCATGTCCGCAGGATTAGAACAAGCTGCTGTGGCCGCCGCAGAAGATCCCTTGAAGATGACCGACGGGTTTCATCTTGTAATCGATGCCCTGAAGCTCAACGACATTGACACCATTTTTGGTCTCGTCGGCATTCCCATCACGGATCTGGCCCGCCTGGCCCAGGCTGAAGGCATGCGCTTCATCGGTTTCCGCCATGAACAGCATGCGGGCAATGCGGCGGCCATCGCCGGCTACATGACCCAAAAACCGGGAATTTGCCTGACCGTGTCCGCACCTGGCTTCCTCAATGGGCTGATAGCGCTGGCCAATGCCACGACCAACTGCTTTCCCATGATCCTAATCAGCGGATCCAGTGAACGCGAGATCATCGATCTGCAACAGGGCGATTACGAAGAAATGGATCAGCTGAACGTGGCGAAACCGTTCGCCAAAGCGTCCTACCGTATCAACAAGGCCGAAGATATCGGCATCGGCATTGCGCGCGCGATTCGTGCCGCCGTCTCGGGCCGTCCCGGCGGCGTCTATCTGGACCTGCCGGCACAGTTGCTGAGCCAGACGCTGGACGCAGAGCGCGGCAAGAAGTCGCTGGTGCGCGTGGTCGACCCGGTGCCGCGTCAAATCCCTGCTCCGGATTCGGTCAAACGCGCGCTGGATCTGCTCAATGGCGCTAAACGTCCGCTCATTCTGCTCGGCAAAGGCGCTGCCTACGCCCAGGCCGATGCCGATATTCGCGCCTTGGTCGAAAAGACCGGCATTCCGTATCTGCCGATGTCCATGGCCAAAGGCCTGCTGCCCGACACCCATCCCCAATCGGCTTCGGCCTGCCGCTCTTTCGTACTGGCGGAGGCCGACGTGGTGATGCTGATCGGCGCCCGCCTGAACTGGCTGCTCTCTCACGGCAAGGGCAAGACCTGGGGTGCACCGAAGCGGTTCATCCAGATCGACATT
>DAIDTN010000162.1 GCA_027457185.1 Burkholderiales bacterium
ATCGGAGGGCGAAAACAGCGTCCAGTTGCCGCCTTCCATCACGCGCTTCATGAACAGATCGGGTATCCAGTTGGAGGTGTTCATGTCGTGCGTGCGGCGGCGGTCGTCGCCGGTATTCTTGCGCAGATCGAGTAATTCCTCGATATCCAGATGCCAGGTTTCCAGGTAGGCGCATACTGCGCCCTTGCGCTTGCCGCCCTGATTCACCGCCACCGCCGTGTCATTCACCACTTTGAGGAAAGGCACCACCCCCTGCGATTCGCCGTTGGTGCCCTAGATGTGCGCGCCCAGCGCCCGCACCGGCGTCCAGTCATTGCCGAGCCCTCCGGCAAATTTGGCGAGCAGCGCATTTTCCTTGATGGCCTCATAGATGCCGTCCAGATCGTCGGCCACCGTGGTCAGGTAGCATGAGGACAGCTGGGAACGCAGCGTGCCTGAATTGAACAGCGTCGGCGTCGAGCTCATGAAGTCGAAGCTGGACAGCAGGCGATAGAACTCCACCGCGCGGGCTTCACGGTCTATCTCATTCAGCGCCAGCCCCATCGCGACGCGCATGAAGAACGCCTGCGGCAGCTCGATGCGCTGCCCGTGATGGTGCAGAAAGTAACGGTCATACAGGGTCTGCAAGCCAAGATAGCCGAATTTCAGATCGCGCGCCGCATCCAGCGACTTGCCCAGGCGCGCCAAGTCGAATTTGGCGAGCCGTTCGTCCAACAGTTCGGCAGCGATGCCGCGCTTGATGAATTCCGGAAAATACTCGGCGTAGCGCGTAGCCATTTGCGCCTGCGGCACTTCCTCGCCCAGTATTTCAATGCGGATAGTATTGAGCAGCAGCCGCGCCGTGACGAAACTGTAGGCCGGGTCCTTCTCGATCAGCGCGCGCGCCGAAAGAATCGCCGACTTGCGGATTTCCTCGATTGGCACGCCGTCATACAGGTTCTTCAGCGTCTCGCTGAAAATAATCCCCGGATCAACCGCGTCGCCCAATCCCTCGCAGCACGCCTTGAGCAGATTTTTCAATCCGATCAGGTCGATCGGCCGCCGCACGCCGTTCTCAATCACGTGCAGCTCGGGGACCGCGGCCCTGTCTTTCTGCTTGGCCTGCTCCCGGGTGCGCGCTTTGGTGCGCTGCTCGCGGTAAAGCACGTATGCCCGTGCGACTTCATGTTCGCCGGAGCGCATCAACGCCAGTTCGACCTGGTCCTGGATGTCTTCTATATGGAAGGTGCCGCCGCCGGGCTGCCGCCGCGCCAGAGCGGCGACCGCGCCTTCAGTGAGCGCGGCAACCATTTCGCGAATACGCGCCGAAGCCGCACCCTGACCGCCTTCGATCGCCAGAAACGCCTTGGTCATCGCGACCGAGATCTTGGTCGGGTCGAAACCGACTACCGCGCCGTTGCGGCGAATGACGCGGTAGTCGGGATAAGCTGACTGGCTCACTGCAGACACTTCGGCAACATTGGCACCGGCCACGGATGGCGATTTTTCCGAATCGGTGACAAGCTGCATACGCGTTCCCCCTTGTTGTTCTAGTGCGTCAAGCCTTGCATCTGCGTCGCTGATCTATAGTTAGCTCTGGACCACAACCACAATATATAGTATCCAACCACCAGTTCGCAACTAATTTTAGTGACGCGCTTTTGATTTTGCAAGAAGTTTTTGCAAAAAATTGTTCGCGCGCAACATGCGCGCAAAAAAACCCGGCCGGCCAGCCGAGCTGACGGCAGCTGGCTCGCACTGAGTAAACTGCGATGTGCATTTTTCCGCCGCTCGCATTGCGGCAGCGCAAGAATATATTTTCGCGCCCGCGCCCCGGTGCTGCTATTTTCTATGCGATCGAGTTTCGAAAGCGAGCCCAGTCGAAGCTGGGCCCGGGATCGGTCTTGCGCACCGGCGCAATGTCGCAGTGGCCGACGATGTCGACGATCGGGTGAGAGGCGCGCAGTCCACGTGTGAGTTCGGCAAGCACGCGGTACTGCGGCTCGGCGAACGGCATATCATCCGCGCCCTCCAGCTCGACGCCAATCGAGAAGTCGTTACAGCCGCCGCGCCCGCGCCAAGCGGAAACTCCGGCATGCCAGGCGCGCCTGCTGCAGGGCACGAACTGCAGGAGCTCGCCCGTGCGGCGGATAAGGAAGTGCGCCGACACCTTAATCCCGGCCAGGGACCGATAATAAGGATGCGCGGCGCAGTCCAGATCGTTGGTGAACAGGCGCAAGATGGCGTCGCCGCCAAATTCCCCCGGCGGCAGGCTGATGCTGTGGATCACCAGCAGCGTGATCGCCTCGCCCGGGGGCCGCTCGTCGCAATTGGGCGAGGCAATGTAGCGCGCGGCGTCGACGCGTCCGTCGGCATCGACAATCATGGGCGCGGTTCGTTGATCCCAAGCCGCTCCATGCGATAGCGCAAGGCGCGAAAGGTGATTCCGAGGAGCCGGGCCGCCGCGGTGCGGTTGAAGTGCGTTGTTGCCAGCGCCTCGAGTATGGCCTCGCGCTCGACCCGGTCGAGATAATCCGGCAACGGCGATTTACCGCCGGCCGGCGCCTCGTCCGCCTGGCGCGCAGGCGCGAGCCGCAAATCGTCCGGCTGGATTTCCGTGCCGCCGCACAGCGCCACCGCGCGCTCCAGAATATTCTCCAGTTCGCGCACATTGCCGGGAAAATCGTAGTGTTCAAGCGCCGACTGCGCCGCTTTCGACAGGCGCGGCGCGCTGCCCTCCGGTCCGGCTACACGCGCGAGCATGGCCCCGGCCAGCGTAGCGATATCATCGCGGCACTCTTTCAGTGACGGCATTTTCAGCTCGATCACATTGAGGCGGAAATACAGATCCTGGCGAAATCTTCCTGCCTCGACCAGAGCGGTAAGGTTCTGGTGGGTGGCACAGATCAGGCGCACGTTCACCGAATCTTCGCCGGTGGCTCCCACCTTGCGCACGCTCTTTTCCTGGATTGCGCGCAGTAGCTTTACCTGCATCGCCAACGGCAGGTCGGCAACCTCATCCAGAAACAACGTACCGCCGTGCGCCACCTGGAAAAAACCGTCGCGGTCTGCCTCCGCCCCGGTGAAAGCCCCCTTCTTGTAACCAAAGAATTCGCTCTCCATCAGGTTTTCCGGAATGGCCCCGCAGTTCACGGGGACAAACGGCAGATCATGGCGCGCCCCTTGTTCGTGGATCAGGCGCGCCGCCAACTCCTTGCCGCTGCCCGATTCGCCGCTGATGTAGACCGGCGCCTGGCTGCGCGCAAGCTTGTGAATCATATCGCGCGCCTGCTGCATCGCCGGCGAATCGCCGATCAGCCGGTGACGGGCGCGCTGGGCGGCAGCCGGGCGATTAGGCAGCTTCAGCGCCGATTTCACCAGGGTGCGCAGATCCTCCAGCGACACCGGCTTGGACAGGTAATCGAACGCGCCCGCCTTGAGCGCTGCGACCGCGTTCTCGGCGCTGCCATAGGCAGTGATGACCGCCACCGGGAGGTCGCCGCAATGCTCGCCGATGTGGCGCACCAGCTCCAGACCGTCGCCGTCCGGCAGACGCATGTCGGTCAGGCACAGGTCGAAGCGCTGCGTCTTGAGCAGCGCGTTTGCCTCGGCCACGCTCGCCGCCGATGCCACCGCCAGTCCCATGCGCAACAGCGTCAGTTCCAGCAATTCGCGGATGTCGGACTCGTCATCGACCACCAGAACCGTCGCGGTCGCTTGGTCGCTTCTGCGTTCGGCGCGCTTCATGCCGGCCGGCCCCCGCACAGAATGCGGAAGTCCCCTCCGCCGGTTTCGGCCGGCGGGGCGATGTATTCAAGGATGGCCGCATTGGCCGAACACATCTCGCGCGCGATGTAAAGACCCAGCCCGGTGCCGCCGCTGTAGGTAGTGAAGAAAGGTTCGAACAATTGCTGCCGCAGGTGCGTAGGCACGCCCTCGCCATCATCGATCACGTCCAATTCTACTCGATTCGCCTGGCGCCTAACCACCACGCGCACGCTTGCGTCGCGCTGGCGCGAGTGGCGCCATGCGTTGCGCAGCAGGTTCCACAGCACCTGCTGCAAATGCACGCGATCAAACACGATCTCGCTCGCCTCATGCACCTGCAGCGCGAAGTTTGCGGAGGGAATGCGCTCGTTTTGCGCGAACTCGTCGATAAACGACGGCAGAAAAACCGCGAGCCGGATGGACTCCGGATGCACCCGGTCGCGCCGCGTCAGTTCGAGCACGTCGCGCACCATGCGATAGAGGCGTTTGGCGTTGTCCTGAATGATGTGCAGCAGGCGTTCCTGCGAAGGTCCGCGCTGCTCTTCCACCAATAATTCGCTCGCATGGCTGATCGCCGAAAGCGGATTGCGGATCTCGTGCGCAATGTTGGCGGTGAGCCTTCCGAGGGCGGCCAGCTTCAGCTGCTGCGCCTGTTCCTGCAGCCGCGACAGGTCCTCCAGGAACACCAGGGAAATGCTGCCCCCCGCGACACCGGCCTCGACAAAACGCGCGCGCGCCAGTTTGCCGCTTCCAGGCAGCAACAGGGTTTCGATCGCGCTGCCACCGGCGTTGCGCCAGCGCGCCAGCGCGCGTGCGATTTCGGGCGAATAATTCTCGATCTGGTCGAGTTCCGGCGCCTGCCATCCGAGCAGAACCGATACCTGCGGATTGTGCTGGCGCACCAGGCCGTTGCCATCGACCACCAGTACGGCGTCCTGCATGTCCTGGATCACCAGTTGGTTGATGCGCAGTTGATTGCTAAGGTCGACCGAGCGCTGCCGCATTACCCGCTCCTGGCGGATGACGCGTTGCGCCAGTTGGTTGGTGATCAGCGCCGTGGCGAAATAGCCGATGGAGAGCAGTCCCGGCTGCACGTAATTGGTCGTGCTGTGATCAAACACCAGGATCCAGTAGGTCTGCTCCAGCAAAATGGCGATCGAAGCGAGCGCGGCATAGAACAGCGTCAGCGCACCGCGGCTCACCAGAGCCGCCGCCGCAAGCGAAATCAGCAGCATCACGCCCAGGCCGCTGCGAAATCCGTCGCTCGCGTTCATCAGCAGCACCGAGGCGACGATGTCGGTGATGACGTGCAGGCTCAGCTGAAAATTGAAATAGCGGCGCATTTTTTCCAGCAGCACCTGATACGCAATCGCCAGCGACAGGTAGGCGCCGGAGACGTACTTGAACAGTACGAGGTTGTGACTGCCGAAATTGAGGTTGTCGCCCGAGATCAGCACCGCGGCGAGGAACGCCCCCGCCAGGACCAAGCGATAGATGTTGAAATAGCGCAGCGAGACCCAGAACGAGTCCGGCTGCGTATCCGGGGCGAACTGCCAGCTGGCCATGCCCAGTCGGCGCTACCCCGCCCGGCGGCGGTGTTCGGCGCAGCAGAAGAACTTGCCCGCCTCGGCTAGGGCCTCGCTTTGCGGAAGATACAGGCCACAATAGTGGCAGTTGACCATCTGTTCGGGTGCGGCCTCCGGCGCGTGCCTGGACGGGTCCTTGCGCCGGAAGCCCTTCGCCAGCGACCACACGGCGACAATGACTAGGATCAGCGTCAGAAGTTTGCTCAAGATGCGTCCTGGCTAGCCGGCGCAGCAGGATTCCATCCGGCCCTAGCGCGCGGCCGCAGCGGCCCGCTCGAGCCGGTAGCCGTGCTGATAGACCGCGGACAGGCTCCAGCCGTTTTCGGGCGTGAGCTGAAGCTTGCTGCGAATGCGACTGACGTGCGTGTCGACGGTACGCGTATTGATTTCGGCTGACTGCCCCCACACCGCTTCGAGGATGTGGGCGCGCGACAGCAATCGGCCGATGTTGCGCAGCAGGAACAACGCGAGTTCGTAATCCTTTTGCGTCATCGCCACCACCGCGCCGTCCAGCCTGACCAGACGGTTGCGGCAATCCACGCTCAGGCGCCCGAATTCGAGCACGCCTTCGTCCGCGCGCGGGCCCGGCCGCGCCCCCCCCG
>DAIDTN010000163.1 GCA_027457185.1 Burkholderiales bacterium
GCCACGAATTCGATATCCCCGCGCAGCTTGGTCACATCGCGGATCGAGGCGATGAGCGCGGCTTTCAGCCCGGCGTCCTCGCCCCTGACCTCACAGCGCAGCGTCATGTTGTCGTTGCCGGTCGCGCCGGCAACCACCAGCCGCGCCTTGAGAACTTCCGGGTGCCGGCGCAGGATCTCGCCCACCTGCTTCGGCGTGACGAACATGCCGCGCACCTTGGTGGTCTGGTCGGCGCGCCCCATCCAGCCCTTGATGCGCACATTGGTACGGCCGCAGAGGCTCGTCCCGGAGAGCACCGCGGAAAGATCGCCGGTGCCGAAGCGTACCAGGGGATAGTCCGGATTGAAGGTGGTGATCACCACCTCGCCCACCTCGCCGGGCGCCACCGGATCGCCGGTTCCCGGGCGCACGATTTCGAGCAGCAGGCCTTCGTCGAGGATCATGCCCTCGGTGATGGAACCGTCCGCCAGCGCCGATTCGTACGCGAGCGAGCCGAGATCGGCGGTGCCGTAGGATTGCATCACCCGGATGCCGCGCTCGCCCAGGGTTTTTCGCAGCGCAGGCGGCAGATATTCGCCCCCGACCATGGCATATTTCAGGCAACCGATGTCCGCTTTCAGTTCGTCCGCCTTCTCCACGATCAATTTGAGAAAAGACGGCGTGCCGATGAACGCGCTGATGCGCAGGTCGGCGATGGTCGACACCTGCATTTCGGTCTGGCCGATTCCGCTCGCGACCACGGTGCAGCCGAGCGCGCGAGCGCCCGATTCCATCATCGAGCCCGCCGGCGTGAAGTGGTAGGCAAAGGTGTTGATCACCAGGTCGCCGGAGCGAAAACCGGCGGCAAACAGCGCGCGCGCAGTGCGCCACCAGTTGGGCGCGGCGCCTTCAGGCTCATACACCGGTCCCGGTGAGACGAAGATCTTCGCCAGCTGGTTCAGGGGCGTCGCGTTCAATCCGCCCAGCGGCCGTTCCCTCTTCTGCAGTTCGCCGAGATCCGACTTGCGCGTGACCGGCAACCGGGCCAGCGCGGCGCGCGTGGTGATCGCCTGCGGATCGAAATCGGCCAGGATGCGGGAAAACCCGGGTGCGTTCTTCTTCGCATGCGCTATCTGTGCGGGTAGCGCCGCGAGCAGCGCACGTTCGCGCTCGACCGGATCGCGGGTTTCGAGTGAGTCGTAGTATTCGGTCACGTGCAGGGCTCCAATAACAGCAGAGACACGAAGCGCGCAAACTGCGGGTTTTTAAAATCCGTGCGCACGGCGCGTCCCGACGCGCGGAGATTGAACGCAGTTCAGGCGAGCCAGCGCTTGCGCCGCTTGTAGTGCTTGATGTCGGAAAAGCTTTTACGCCCGCCGCCGGAGATGCCCAGGTAGAATTCCTTCACGTCCTCGTTGACGGCGAGGTCGGCGGCGATGCCGTCCATGACCACGCGGCCGCTCTCGAGGATGTAGCCGTAGTCAGCGTACTTGAGCGCGATGTTGGTGTTCTGCTCCGCGAGCAGGAAGCTCACGCCCTCCTTGCGGTTGAGCTGCTTCACGATCTCGAAGATCTCCTCGACCAGCTGCGGCGCGAGGCCCATCGACGGCTCGTCGAGCAGGATCATTTTTGGCCGCGCCATCAGCGCACGCCCCACCGCCGTCATCTGCTGCTCGCCGCCGGAAGTGTAGCCCGCGAGCGCGTTGCGCCGCTCCTTCAGGCGGGGAAAATAAGAATAGACGAGCTCCAGATGGCGCGCGATCGCGGCCTGGCCGTCGCGCCGAGTAAACGCGCCCGTAAGCAGGTTCTCCTCTACCGTAAGATGGCTGAAGCAGTGACGGCCCTCCATGACCTGCACGCAGCCGCGGCGCACGAGCTCGTTCGGCGACATCCGGTGCACCTCGGCGCCGTTGAACACGATCGAACCCTTGGTAACCTCGCCGCGCTCGGAATGCAGCAGATTCGAGATCGCCTTCAGCGTGGTCGTCTTCCCCGCGCCGTTGCCGCCGAGCAGCGCCACGACCGCGCCCTGCGAAACGGCGAGCGAGACGCCCCTGAGCACGAGGATGACGTGATCGTAGACGACCTCTACGTTGTTGAGCGAGAGGATCGTCTCGCTCGCAGGCGCGCCCGAAGGTCGCGTCGCGGCGGGTGCGGTGCTGCTCATTTCCGGCTCCGAGACTCCGCCTTCCTCGCGGTACGGAATCCGCCCGCAAGGAAGGGGAAATCACCTAGCTCACAACGTCCCGTCGTCGCACCGCTCGGTGCGCTTCGGCCAGGGCTGGTTCTTGTTGACATAGTCCTTGGCAGCATCGACGAGCAGCGGCAGCACCTTGTCCTTCACCGGCGAGATCCAACCGGAGACCTTGACCCACTTGTGGCCGTCCCACTGTTGCACGTAGACGGGACCGTGGCCGTCGTGATCCTGGCAGGTTATGTGGATCGGCGCCGCGAACTCGGGCAGGCCGATCTGCTTCCAACGCTGCTCCGAGATCTGCAGGGTCTCGAGCCCGCGCCGCATGTCCGAGCCGTCGATCATCTTCTTGCCGGTGATCTTCTGCGCGTTGCGGATCGCCTCGGCGATCATCACCCCGTTCACGACGCCGCGGTTGTAGAAGTTCTCTCCGACCATGTCCTTCGGCGTCTGACTTTTGCCCTTGTTGACGACGTCCTTGATGATGTCCTTGATCGCCGGAAAGTTGGTGCCGACGGCGTTGAAGTTGAGCGACAAGTAGCCCTTCGCGGCCTCGCCTGCTGGCCGCGCGTCGCCCTCGCTGCCCGACCACCATACCCCGAGGAAGTGATCCATGGGATAGCCGGTCCTGGCCGCTTCCTGAACCGCGGTCGGATTCATCGCGCCCCAACCCCACATGATCATCCAGTCAGGCCGGTCGCGGCGCACGCCGAGCCACACTCCACCTTGGGACTGCATCTGGGACGGCGCCACCGGATACATCTTGACCTTGAACCCGTAGTCCTTGGCGAAGTCGTTCAGCAGCGGGATCGGTTCGCGGCCATAGCCGACGTCGAGGAAGATGAAGCCTATCGTCTTGCCCTTGAGCTTGGCGAATCCGCCTTCCTTCTCGGCGATGTACTTCAGCGCGATCGACATCCCGTCCCAGTAGGTGTCCGGCGGATTGAAGATCCACGGAAAGTCCGCGCCGACCGCGGCTGCCGAAAGGCCGTAGGCCATCGACAGCACCGGAATATGGTCGACCGTTACCTTCGGAATCAGCGCAAGCGTTATACCGGTCGACCACGGACCGATGACCACCGGGTGCTTATTTTTCACCGAGTCGTAGCATTCGACGCCCTTCGCGTCGTTGTACTGCGTCTCGCATTCCTGAATGTCGAGCTTTACCCCCCCGATGCCGCCGTCGCGGGCGTTGAGCATCGAAAGGTAATCGTGCATACCGTTCGCGATCGGGATCCCGGAATTGGCGAACGCGCCGGTACGATAGGTAAACAGCGGTACGAACAAGCTGTCTTTGGCGAATGCGTTCGAAGCCGGAACGGAAACCCCGACCAAGCCCGCGACCGCTGCGGTGAGTGCTAGATATTTCAATCGCATGCTCTTTCCTCCTAATTAGGGCCGACGTTGCAGTCGCCAGCCTTGTTTAAAACTCCAAGATCCCCTTTATTTCAGTCTACGCCCTCAACTCAGTATGGGAAAGGCCACACCCTGAGCTTCTGCTTCCCGATCTGCCACAGCCGCGCGAGCCCGTGCGGCTCGACGATCAGAAAGAAGATTATCAGCGCCCCGAGAATCATGAACGTGCTCTGATCCACCTTGGCGCTTTCGATGCTTAGGCCGAAATACGTAGGCACGTGACGCAGCAGGATGGGCAGCCCCCAGATCAGGGTCGCGCCGAGAAACGAGCCCAACAGGCTGCCGAGCCCGCCTATGATGACCATGAACAGGATCAGGAACGACTGGTTGATGTCGAAGCTCGACGGCTCGGCGTTGCCGAGATACAGAAACACCAACATCGCCCCTGCGACGCCGCAATAAAACGAAGATACCGCGAACGAGAGCAGCTTCGTCTGGTACAGCCTGATTCCGATCAGTTCGGCGGCGAGATCCATGTCGCGCACCGCCATCCACGTGCGGCCGGTGCGGCCGCGTACGAGATTCGCCGCGAGCAGGGTGAGGACTGCGACAATCGCCAGCACGACCAGATAGCGCGTCACCGATGTCGCCGTCGGCCCGGTCACGGCAATGCCGAACAGCATCTTCGTCGGCACCTCGATCGAGGCCGATATGTTGTAATTGTAGAGCCACGGAACGCGGATGAAACACCAGGACAGGAAGAACTGCGCGGCGAGCGTCGCGACGGCGAGATAAAAACCCTTAATCCGCAGCGACGGCAGGCCGAACACGATGCCGACCGCGGCGGCGAAGAATCCGGAGAACAGGATGAATACGATGATGTTCACGTGCGGGAACAACGTCATCAGCTTGTAGCAAGCATAGGCGCCAACGCCCATGAAGCCGCCCGTGCCAAGCGAGAGCAATCCAGTGTAGCCCGTCAGAAGATTGAGCCCGGTCGCCGCGAGCGAAAAGATAAGGATCGGGATGAGAACCGAGTTCAGCGTGAAGTCCGAGGCGGTGAGCGGCACGCCAACGAAAGCGATGAGCAGAAGGACGGCGATTCCGATCTTGTCCTGGAGGATCGGAAGCAGCGCCTGATCGGCGGCGTAGCTCGTCTTGTACTGGCCCACTTCGCGATACAGCATTGGATTCCTCTCCTATAGTCGCCGTCAGGCGCCCGAAGGGTTCATCAGAGCCGCTCGATGATGCGTTCGCCGAACAGGCCCTGCGGCCGGAACAGCAGAAACACGAGCGCAATGACGTAGGCGAACCAGCTCTCGATCCCCCCGCCGACCAACGACCCCCAGTAGAACTCGCCGACCTTCTGGCGGACGCTGACGAGGAGGCCGCCGACGATGGCGCCCGGAATCGAGGTGAAGCCGCCCAAGATCAGGACCGGGAGCGCCTTCAGCGCGATGGTCTCGAGCGCGAACGAAACATCCGAGCGCGCGCCCCACATGATGCCCGTAGCGAGCGCCACAACGCCGGCGGCGAACCACACAATTACCCAGATCTGCTCGAGCGAGATACCGACCGACAGGGCGGCCCTGTGGCTGTCAGCCACCGCGCGCAGCGCGCGCCCGATCCGCGTGCGGTTGAACAGGATACCGAGCCCCGCAACCATGAGCGAGGCGATGATCGCCGCGGCGATGTCAATTTTCTGCAACTGCACGTATCCGCCGGCCATTGTGATGCGGTAGGACCCGCTCGGCAGCCCGAGCTGGCCGGCGATCATCACCTTCGGGTCGCCGCCGAATATCAGCTCGCCGAGGCCGATCAGGAAATAGGTGAGGCCAAAGGTCGCCATGAACAGGATGATCTCCGGCTGATCGACGAGCGGCCGCAGAATGAGGCGCTCGACACCGACAGCGAGGACGAGCATGACGACGATGGTGAGCGCCAGCGCGACGTAGGCCGGCACCCCGTGCTCGGCGAGGCCGACCAGCGTGAGCGCCGCAAACACGACCATGATGCCTTGGGCGAAGTTGAACACGCCCGAAGCCTTGAAGATCAGGACGAAGCCGAGCGCGATGAGCGCGTACAGAACGCCGCTGACGAGGCCGTCCCACAGCGTCTGCACGAGCAGATCCGGCGCCGCGCCCATCTGCACGAACGGATCGACGAAGATGCTGTAGAGCAGGTGCATCATGATTGCCTCAATGCGCGACCCCGAGGTAGGCGTCGATCACCGCCTGATCACTGCGCACCTCGTCGGGCGTACCGTCCGAGATCTTGCGCCCGTAGTCGAGCACCACGACGCGGTCGGAGATATCCATCACCACACCCATGTCGTGCTCGATCAGCACCACCGTCGTCCCATAGTGGTCGTTGACCTCTAGCACGAAGCGGCACATGTCCTGCTTCTCTTCGAGGTTCATCCCCGCCATCGGCTCGTCGAGCAGCAGCACCGCCGGCTCCATCGCCAGCGCGCGGGCCAGCTCGACGCGCTTTTGCAGGCCGTAAGGCAGCCGGCCGACCGGCGTTCGCCGGATGTGCTGGATCTCGAGGAAGTCGATGATCTCCTCGGCCGCGCGCCGGTGCTCGATCTCCTCGCGCATCGCTGGCCCCAAGCGCAGCGCCTGCAGGAGGAAGTTGCAACGCATCTTCAGGTTTCGCCCCACCATGATGTTGTCGAGCACCGTCATGCCCTTGAACAGGGCGATGTTCTGAAACGTACGCGCGATGCCCATCGCCGCGGCCGCGTGCGGCCTCATCCAGCAGTGCTCGCGCCCCCTGAAGCGGATGACGCCCTGCTGCGGCTGGTAAAAGCCGTTCATCACGTTGAGCATCGAGCTCTTGCCCGCACCGTTTGGCCCGATGATCGCGCGCACCTCGTGCTCGCGCACGTCGAAGCTGACGTCCTGCAGCGCCTGCACGCCGCCGAAGGACAGGGTAATACCCTCCAGGCCGAGGACCACGCCGCCGATCTTCTTTCCGCTGTCCAAGCCCACCGCCATCAGGCAGCCTTCCTCGCCGTCGCCGGCGGGTAAGTTTTCGCGTCCTCGATGCGCAGGTCGGCGCTGACCTTGCCGCTGCGTCCGTCCTCGAACTTCACCTGCGTCTCGATGAACTGCGACGTCTTGCCCGAATAGAGCGCGTCGACCAGCACGCCGTATTTCTCCGCGATGAAACCGCGGCGCACCTTGCGCGTGCGCGTGAGCTCGTCGTCGTCCGGGTCGAGTTCCTTGTGCAGGATGAGGAAACGATGCACCTGGGAATCGCACAGCGCCGGATCGAGCGCGAGCTCCGCGTTGGCTTTCTCCACGCACTCGCGCACCAGCGCGTACACCTCCGGCTTTTGCGCGAGGTCGGTGTAACCGGAATAGGGGATATTGCGCCGCTCGGCCCAGTTGCCGACGGCGCCGATGTCGATGTTGACGAAGGCGCACACCATCCCGCGCCCGTGGCCGAACGCGACCGCTTCCCTGATATGCGGGAAGAACTTGAGCTTGTTCTCGATGTAATTCGGCGCATAGAGGGCGCCGTTCGCCATCTTGCCCACGTCCTTGGCGCGGTCGATGATCTTGAGCTGTCCGTCCTGGTCGAAGAAGCCGGCGTCGCCGGTATGGAAATAGCCTTCGGCGTCTATGGTCTCGGCGGTGGCATCGGGCCGCTTGTAGTATTCCTTGAACATCGCCGCGCTTTTCACCAGCACTTCGCCGCTGTCGGCGATCCTGACCTCCACCCCGGGCGCGGGAATGCCCACGGTGTCGAGCTTGATCTGGCCGTCCTTCTGCAGGCAGACGTAGGCGCAGGTTTCGGTCGAGCCGTAGAGCTGTTTGAGATTGATGCCGATGGAGCGGTAGAAGCGGAACAGGTCGGGACCGATCGCCGCCCCGGCGGTGTAGGCCACGCGCACACGGCTCATGCCGAGCACGTTGCGCAAGGGTCCGTACACCAGCACGTTGCCCAGAGCGTAGAGCAGGCGCTCGCCCGCGGCAACGCGCTTGCCGGCGAGAATCTCGGCGCCGCAGCGCCGCGCCACGCCCATGAAGTAATGGAACATCCCGCGCTTGATCGCGCCCGCGTCCTCGATGCGGATCATCACCTGGGTGAGCAGGTTCTCGAACACCCGCGGCGGCGCGAAATAGTAGGTCGGCCCGATCTCGCGCATGTCGGTCATCACCGTTTCGCCCGACTCCGGGCAGTTGACGGTGAAACCCGCCAGCAGCGATTGCGCGTAGGAAAACAGGTTGTCCCCCACCCAGGCCATCGGCAGGTAGGACAAAATCTCGTCGTCGGCGGTCAACCGATCGAAGCCGCAGCCGCCGCGCGCCGCGTTGATCAGCGCGGAATGGGTGATGCAAACGCCCTTCGGCTTGCCGGTGGTGCCGGAGGTGTAGAGCATGATCGCCACGTCGCCAGCCTTGCCCTGCTCGATCTCGCTGTCGATGAAATCCGGCTGCTTGGCACTGCGGCCGCGCCCCAGTTCCTGCACTGCGTCGATGCTACGCAGAAAGGCCTGGCTGTAATGGCGCAGGCCGCGCGGATCGTCGTAGAAGATGTGTTCGAGGCCGGGGGAGCGCTCGCGGCACTCGATCAGCTTGTCCACCTGCTCCTGGTCCTCGGCGATGGCGAAGCGGATGCCGGCATCCTGCAGCACGTACTCGAGTTCCTGCGCCACCGCGTCCTGATACATGGGCACGGGAATCCCGCCCAGGATTTGCGCCGCGGTCATGGCCCAGTACAGGCGCGGACGGTTGTCGCCGATAATGGCAAGACTGTCGCCGCGGCGAAAACCCAGTTCGGCCAGGCCGCCCGCCAGGGCGCGCACCTCCACCGCAACCTGGCTCCAGGTCCAGCTCTGCCAGATGCCGAGGTCTTTTTCGCGTATCGCCGGATGCTCCGGGCGCACGGCCGCATGCTGCAGCAGCAGCCGCGGAAACGTATCCAGAGACCGTTCTGACATTGAGCCCCCTCAAGCGCGCTGCGTCCCTGTGCCGGGGCGTTCTCGACGCATTTTAGCCTAAGGCAGGCAGCTCCCCAATCGCGCGTCGGGGTTGCCGCAGCCCTGGTCCCAGCCCGCAGGATAAATCGGCGTCGCTGAATCATCATACAGCACAATTTTCGGGCAAAATGTCGCTTGGCCGACATTCGGAGCGTCGGCGACAGGCAGGCAATGCGATCGCTGGATGACATGTTGGCGTTGAGCGCCTGGACACGGGAACTGCCCGCAGAGCAACTAAGCCGGGTACGCGCAGCTATCGCGGTGCGCGATTTCGAAACCGGCGCCTGCATCTGCCGCAAGGGCGACCCGGCGAATGCCTGGCTCGGCGTGATCGACGGACTGGTCAAAATCCATAGCCTCTCGCCCGCCGGCAAATCAGTCACCTTCGCCGGGATACCCGCCGGCGGCTGGTTTGCCGAAGGCTCGGTGCTGCGGGGACAACCCTTCAAATACGATATCGTGGCCCTGCGCGACTCGCGCATCGCGCTCATGCCCGAAGCCACCTTCCGCTGGCTGCTCGACACCAGCATACCGTTCAACCGCTTTTTGCTGAAGCAGCTGAACGAGCGCCTGGGACAGTTCATCGGCATGGTCGAGCACGACCGTCTGCTCGAACAGGACGCGCGCGTCGCGCGCGCGCTGGCGGGGCTGTTCAACCCCCACCTCTATCCCGATTCCGACCCGCACATCCAGATCTCGCAGGAAGAACTCGGTTATCTCGCCGGGGCCTCGCGCCAGCGCGTCAACCGCGCGCTGCAGGTGCTGGGCAAGGCCGGTCTGATCAAAATCGACTACGGCCTGGTCACGGTGCTCGACCTCGACGGCCTGCAGCGTTACGGCAGCTGAAGCGCGCCGCCGAATTCGCGTATTCTCCTGCCTGCATGGCTACCCTGTATCTGGTCCGTCACGGCCAGGCCTCTTTCGCCGCCGAGAACTACGACCGCCTGAGCGAACTCGGCCGGCGGCAATCCGTCTGGCTGGGCGAATACTTCGCCGGGCGCGGCATCGCGTTTGCGCGCGCGGTGTGCGGCACGCTGGAGCGCCAGCGCCAAACCGCGCGCGACATCCTCGACACCATGTGTTCGACGCTGACGGCGACAGAGCACCCCGGCTGGAACGAGTATTCCGGCGAAGCGCTGTACAAGGCCTACCTCGGCGACGAATGGGCACAAGCGCGCGCCAAAGGCGACGTGCGCTCGGTCTATCGCACCATCAAGGCCGCGCTCGCGGCCTGGTCGGAAGACAAACTGCCGGGGCCGCTGCCCGAGACCTGGAATGGTTTCGGCGAACGTATCGCCGCGGCGATGGCGAGCGCCTGCGCCGGTCTGCCCGGCGATGCGAATGTGCTCGCCGCGTCTTCGGGCGGCGCCATCGGCCGCGGCATTGCCGACCTGCTGCAGGCGCCGGCGCAGACCGCGATAGAACTCAACCTGCAGTTTCGCAACTCCGGCTTCTGCGAGATTTTCTTTAGTTCGCGCTCGATGCGCCTGGTCAGTTTCAATTGCGTGCCGCATCTGGAGCGCAGCGACCGGCGCGGCGCCATCACCTATTCCTGATCAGTGCAGTCGCGGCTTTTTCAGGAAATCGTTGCGGTCGGCCGAGCGCACGCTCAGGCGCAGCACGTCGCCCTGGCGCGCCAGCATCAGCGGCACCTCGACACCCGGATCGCCCAGGCGCCAGACCCCGCGCAGGAAATCGGCGAGGCTGGTGGTGCGCTCGCCCGCGACCCCGAGCACCAGGTCGCCGGCCCGCACCCCGGCGCGCTCGGCCGGGCCGCCCGGAGCCAGTCCGCCGACGATCAGGCGCCCCTCCGCCTGCTGCGTGTACATGCCCAGCCAGGGGCGCGGCGCGCGCGCTGCACGCCCGTGCGCAAGCAAGCCTTCGAGGATCGGTTCGAGCAGATCGACGGGCACGAACATGTTGCCCTGCTCCGCCTCCTCGCCCACGGCCTCCTGCAGCAGCAGCGAGCCGATGCCCACCAGCCGCCCGCCTGCGTCCAGCAGCGCCGCGCCGCCCCATTGCGGATGCGCCGGCGCGGTAAACACCGCGTCGTCGATCAGGTATTCCCAATAGCCGGCGAACTCGCGCTTGGCGATCACCCTTGCCTTGAGCGCATGCGCGCGCCCGCCGTGGCCGAGGACAAACACCTCGTCGCCGGCAGCCAGCGCGGCGGCGGAACCGCGTTCCAGCGCCGGTGCGCGCAAGTCTCCCAGCGGCTGCACCAGCCCGAAGCCCGTGCCCTGGTCATAGGCGCGCGCATGGCCGGCGACAACCGTGCCGGCATTGGTCGTGAGCCAGATGGTCTCGGCCTCGGTGATCAGGTAACCGATGGTGAGCACCAGCCCGTCCGCGCCGATCACCGCGCCATAGCCGACGCGCTCGGTCCCGAGTATGCCGCCGGTGAAGGCATCTTCGGGTATTTCCGCGCGCAGCAACACCACCGCGCCCAGCGCGCGCGAGAGATCGAAGCCGACATCCTCCTCGCGCGGCTGCAGCGATTCGTCGAAAGCCCAGGGTTTGGTATCCGCCATAAGGCAGCGATTTTGCCACGTTGCCGGCTTTTGAGCCGGGATCTCTGCAGACGCCCGGCTGGCGGCGCTTGCCGCGATTCAGCCCTGCAGCAAATCAAGCGCCGAGCGCAGAAAATCATCGGGCGCGAGTACGGCGAAGCGGCCCGATTCCCCCAGACGGTGCGCGAGCTTGAGCAATGCCTTGTCGCGCGTCAGCAGATGGCTCGCGCGCGCATGCCAGGCGAGCTCGAGAAACTTCTGGTCGTCCGGGTCTTCGCACCGGGGCAAAGCGGCCGCTGCCGCCGGCTCGGGGATTTCGAATACCGTCGTGTGCGCGGTGTAGCGCGC
>DAIDTN010000164.1 GCA_027457185.1 Burkholderiales bacterium
TCAGCGGAGTCTTGGTCGAGAAGAACCCGCCGCAGATCATGGTGGACGTGCAGGGCGTGGGCTACGAGATCGACGTGCCCATGAGCACCTTCTACAACCTGCCCAACGTGGGCGAGCGGGTGGCCCTGTTTACGCATTTGATCGTGCGCGAAGACGCGCATCTGCTCTACGGCTTCGCCAGCGAGTCCGAACGCAAGGCGTTTCGCCAGCTATTGAAAATCAGCGGCGTCGGCGCGCGCACCGCGCTGTCCCTGCTCTCGGGCATGAGCGTTGCAGATCTGGTGCACGCGGTGGCGATACAGGACGCCGGGCGGCTCACCAAGGTTCCCGGCATCGGCAAAAAGACGGCCGAGCGCTTGCTGCTCGAGTTGAAGGACAAGCTCGGCGCCGACCTCACCGCCGGTGTGGCCGTCAACCGCACCGCGCCCGCTTCCGGCGACGTGCTCAATGCGCTGCTCTCGCTCGGGTACAACGAGAAAGAGGCGCGCTATGCGCTCAAGCAATTGCCCGAGGGCCTGAGCGTGTCGGACGGGATTCGCCAGGCGCTGAAGTCGCTGGCCAGGGGCTGACCGTGACCAGGAAGTACCACCGGTTTGTCCGCATCTTTTACCAGATAAGGGCCACCGCATTCGCCGCGCTGTTTGTCGCCATCGGCATTCAGATGCGCGGCCGGGGCTATGGCGAAATCGCCTGGGCGCTGCTCGCGCTGCAGTTCCTCGTCTATCCGCATCTGCTGTTCTGGCGCGCGCGCGCTGCCGCGGATTCGCTCAAAGCCGAGCATGCCAATTTGCTGCTCGATTGCCTGCTGCTCGGAATCTGGATGTCCGCGCTCCAGTTTCCCACCTGGATCGCGGCTCCCGTGTTCCTGGGGACCGCGCTCAACAACGCGATCAACCGCGGCTGGCGCGGAGCCCTGGGCGCGCTGCTCGCGTTCTCTTTCGGTGCGCTGGCGTGGGGACTCGTCGCCGGATTCAAGGTCTCGCCGCAGACCGATCCCGTGGCCGCCGCGCTGTGCCTTGTAGGCTTGTTCGCCTACGTGATCGGTCTTGGCAACATCGCGTTCACGCAGAGCCGCAAATTGCGCGACACGCGCGAGGCTCTGCGCCAGAGCGAGGGGCACTACCGCATCATCACCGAGAATGCCGGAGACCTGATCGCCATGCTGGACGCCGAAGGGCGCTGGCTGTACGCGAGCCCCTCGTACCGGCGCCTGCTCCCCGAGGCATGGCTGGAAATCGGTGCCGATGCCCTTGCTCACTTGAATGCGGAGGACCGGGACGCAACCCGCGCGCTGCTGGAAAAGGCGGTCCAGTCGGGGGAGCCGCAGAAGTTTATCTATGGTCTGACTGCCGCTGACGGCCTGGCACATGAGTTCCAGGCTACCGCCAAATCTTTTTCGCACGCGGGTGCCGCGCGCATCGTGCTCGTCTCGACCGATATCACCGAGCTGCGCCAGCGGGACAAGAAGCTCGCGGTCCAGGCGAACGTATTCGAGAACATGGCCGAGGCCATGATGATTGTCGCCGCCGACGGAACCATAGTATCGGTCAATCGGGCATTCACGGTGCTCACGGGCTACGGCGAGGAGGAGGTGTGCGGAAAACCCGAAAGCGAGTTTCGCACCGCCCTTCAACCCCCCGAATTTTACGACGATATTCGCGACGCATTGAAGCGTCAGGGGTACTGGACCGGCACCTCCTGGTGCCGCCGCAAGGACGGCAGTATCTACCACGAGTGGAGGAGCATTTCGGCGATCCGGGATGCGGCCGGCCGCACGACGCATTTCGTCGGTTTTTTTGCCGATGTGTCTCAGCCCACGCATTCGGATCGCCCGCTCGTGCGCTGAAAAAATGATCGCGAAACCTATCATCGCAGAAACGGGGCCGTGTCCACGGGTAAAATAGCGCATGGCCATTGAAATCGACCGCCTGATCGCCGCCGATCCCGCCTCGCCGCAGGAAGAGGCGCTCGAGCGCGCGCTGCGGCCCAAGGCTTTGTCCGAGTACATCGGCCAGGAGAAGATCCGCAGCCAGTTCGCGATATTCATCGAAGCGGCGCGTCAGCGCAAAGAGTCGCTCGATCACGTGCTGCTGTTCGGTCCGCCGGGTCTGGGAAAAACGACCCTGGCGCACATCATCGCGCGCGAGATGGGGGTCAACCTGCGCCATACCTCGGGCCCGGTGCTGGAGCGCCCAGGCGATCTCGCCGCACTGCTCACCAACCTCGAACCGAACGACGTGCTGTTCATCGAGGAGATCCACCGCCTGTCGCCGGTGGTGGAGGAAATCCTGTATCCGGCGCTGGAGGACTTCCAGCGCGACATCATGATCGGTGAGGGCCCGGCGGCGCGCTCGGTCAAGCTCGATCTGCCGCCGTTCACTCTGGTCGGTGCCACCACCCGCGCCGGCATGCTCACCAACCCCTTGCGCGACCGCTTCGGCATTGTCGCGCGGCTGGAGTTCTATACCGCGCTGGAACTGCAGCAGATCGTGAGCCGCTCCGCCGGGCTGCTCAAGATCGAGGTCGCCGCCGACGGTTCGCTCGAAATCGCGCGACGCTCGCGCGGCACGCCGCGCATCGCCAACCGGCTGCTGCGGCGGGTACGCGATTATGCCGAGGTCAGGACGCGGAGCGGCGTGAGCCGCGAGGTAGCGGACGCGGCGCTGCAGATGCTCGACGTGGACGCGCTCGGCCTGGACCTGATGGACCGCAAGCTGTTGCTGGCCGTGATCGAGAAGTTCGCCGGCGGCCCGGTGGGCGTGGACAATCTTTCCCACGCGATCGGCGAAGAGCGCGAAACCATCGAGGACGTGATCGAACCTTTTCTGATCATGCAGGGGTATTTGCAGCGCACGCCGCGCGGGCGCGTCGCCACGGTATCGGCTTATCGCCATTTTGGCCTGGCGCTGCCGCAAGCGAGCGCGAGCGGCGAGCTGTGGAACGGACCTGGCGAATCCTGAGGCGAGTTGACCAAAGATCCGCTGCAAAATGAATTTTGCAACGGCAAATATAGGGGAGCATGAGGGGAGGTATCCCCTCATACTGGAATGAACTCGAAACGCTTTTCCTGGCCGGTGCGCGTCTATTACGAGGATACCGACACCGGCGGTGTAGTCTATTATGCCAACTACCTGAAGTTTTTCGAGCGTGCGCGCACCGAATGGCTGCGCAGTTCCGGCCTGAATCAGGATAAACTGGCGCAGGAACAGGGGCTGATTTTCGTGGTGCGGCGGGCGCTGCTCGATTTTCTAGGCCCGGCGCGGCTCGATGACCTGCTCGAAGTCACGGTTGAACCGCTGAAACTCGCGCGTGTCTATGTGGATCTGGTTCAGGAAGTGCGCTGCGGCGCGCAGGTTCTGGCGCGCGCCGAGGTTCGGGTGGCCTGCCTCAGCCGGCGCGATTTCAAGCCGGCCGCAATACCGCAATGTTTGAGGGATATCCCCTGATTCCGGGACGCTTAACAAAGGGCGGGTGCCCTCTTTCTTCAGTTAGCTACGCGAGCCGATGACAAAATGAATGTGACCCAAGATCTGTCGATACTTTCCCTGGTGACCAACGCGAGCGTACCGGTGCAACTGGTGATGGCGCTGCTGTTGCTGGTCTCGTTCATGAGCTGGCTGTTCATTTTTCGCAAGCTGTTCGCGATCCGCCAGGCGCGGACGCAGACGGAGAAGTTCGAGCGCGACTTCTGGAGCGGCAGCGACCTGAATGGCTTGTACCAGAGCGCGGTCAACGACCGTCATCGCGCCGGTTCGCTCGAGCGCATTTTCGAAGCGGGCTTCCGTGAATTCGCCAAGCTGCGGGCGCAGCGCGGCGCCGACCAGAGCATCCCGGTGGAGGGCGCGCGCCGCGCCATGCGCGCCACCTATCAGCGCGAGATGGACAACCTGGAGCGGCACCTGTCTTTTCTCGCCTCGGTCGGTTCGGTCAGCCCCTACGTCGGGTTGTTCGGCACGGTATGGGGCATCATGAATTCGTTTCGCGCCCTGGCCAACGTCAGCCAGGCGACCCTCGCACACGTTGCGCCGGGTATCGCCGAGGCGCTGGTTTCCACCGCCATCGGCTTGTTCGCCGCGATTCCGGCGGTAGTCGCCTACAACCGCTACACCCACGATATCGACCGCCTCGCCATCCGCTTCGAGAGTTTCATCGAGGAGTTTTCCAACATCCTGCAGCGCCAGTCCGGCGCGGGCAAATAGGGACGCGAGCGATGCCGCGCGCGCGCCGTGCCATGAGCGAAATCAACGTCGTACCCTATATCGACGTGATGCTGGTGCTGCTGGTGATATTCATGATCACCGCGCCGCTGGTGAACCCGGGCGTGGTCGACCTGCCCTCGATGGGCAAGTCCGCGCATCCGCCGGAGTTTCCGCTGGAGGTGGTGATCAAGGCCGACGCATCGCTGCTGTTGCGCGAGCAGAGCAAAACCGGCTCGAGCGAACACGCGGTGTCAACCGCCGAACTGGTCGCCGCGTTACAGCAAAAGCAAAAAACCCATCCGGACCAGGCAGTGGTCATCGCAGCGGACAAGAGCGTGCGCTACGAAGAGGTGCTCAAGGTAATGGACGAGCTGCAGAAACAGAATGTGCGCAAAGTCGGCCTGCTGGTGAAACCCGCGACACAATGAGCGCAGCAGCAGGTACGTTCGCGTACGAGGAACCGGGCAAGATCCCATCCGCCGTTCTGGCGGTTCTGGTGCACCTGCTGTTGGCGGTGTTTCTGTTCTTCGGCGTGCACTGGCAGAGCAGCGAGCCGGAGGCGGTGACCGTCGATTTGTGGAGCAGCCTGCCCGCGACGGTACCGGCGAAGGTCGAGCCCGCGCCGGAGATCAAGCCCGCGCCGGTCCCCGAACCCAAACCCGAGCCGAAACCCGAGCCCAAAGTCGAAATCAAGCCGGAACCCAAAGCGGCCGAGAAGGTGGTCGAGCCGAAAAAGCCCGACATCGCGCTGGAGAAAAAGAAAGAAATCAAAAAGGCGCCGCCGAAGAAGCCGCCACCCAAGCTCAACCTCGACCTGCGCAAGGACATAAACGCGCAGCTCAAGCGCGAGACGGCGGCGTTGAACCAGCAATTGGAGAAAGACAGACTCATCGCGCAGGCGCAGCAGGAGGCGGCAGCGTCGGCAGCTGCGACCGCCAACGCGGCATACGTCGCCAAGCTCAAAGGCAAGATCAAGAGCAACATCGTGCTGCCGCCGGATATCCCGGGCAACCCGGAGGCGATTTTCGATGTGGTGCAGCTTCCCACCGGCGAAGTCATGTCGGTCAAGCTGCGCAAGT
>DAIDTN010000165.1 GCA_027457185.1 Burkholderiales bacterium
ATGATGTGTTTGCCGCGCGGCGTGCAGAAGCTGTCCTTCAGTTCGCCCGGACCGTTCTTCGCAGTCGAGACCGAATAGCGGCGCACCAGTTCGCCCTTGTCGTCGAACAGGTCCAGCGTCTGCGCCGGCAGGCTGATGCGAATGCGGGACATATCAGACCTTCGCCCGCTTGCCAGCAAAGAATTCGCGCAGCAGCGCGCCGCATTCCTCCGCCATGACGCCGGCGGTGACCGTTGCATGGTGATTCAGCCGCGGTTCGGAAAACAGGTCGAGCACGCTGCCGCAGGCGCCGGTCTTGGGGTCGGCGGCGCCGTAGACCAGGCGCGAAATGCGCGCATGCAGCATCGCGCCGATACACATGGCGCAGGGCTCCAGCGTGACATACAGTTCGCAGCCGGGCAGGCGGTAATTGCCGAGCTTATTCGCGGCGTCGCGCAGTGCCAGTATCTCCGCATGCCCGGTGGGGTCATGTGTGCTGATCGGCGCATTGAAACCGGCGCCGATGATCTCGCCGTCTTTCACAACGACGGCACCAACCGGCACCTCGCCTGCGGCCTGCGCCTTGCGCGCCTGTTCCAGGGCCCTCAACATGAGGTCCGCGTCTTGACTCATTCCCACTCAATAGTCGCAGGCGGCTTGCCGCAGATGTCGTAGACCACGCGGTTGATGCCGCGCACCTCGTTGATGATGCGATTGGAGACCGTGCCCAGTAACTCGTGCGGCAGGTGCGCCCAGTGCGCGGTCATGAAGTCCTGCGTCTGCACCGCGCGCAGCGCCACCACGTACTCGTAGGTGCGGCCGTCGCCCATTACGCCGACGGCTTTCACCGGCAGGAACACGGCGAAAGCTTGCGAGGTCGCGTCGTACCAGCTGCGTCCTTGCGCGTCACGCGCCGCACGTAATTCTTCGATGAATATCGCATCGGCACGGCGCAGCAGATCGGCGTATTCCTGCTTCACCTCGCCCAGGATGCGCACGCCCAGTCCCGGCCCGGGGAAGGGGTGGCGGTAGACCATGTCGTGCGGCAGCCCGAGCGCGACACCGAGTTCGCGCACCTCGTCCTTGAACAGCTCGCGCAGAGGCTCGAGCAGCTTCAGGTGCAGCGTGTCGGGCAGGCCACCGACGTTGTGATGCGACTTGATGCTGGTCGCCTTCTTGGTCTTGGCGCCGGCAGACTCGATCACGTCGGGGTAGATGGTGCCCTGCGCCAGCCATTTGGCGTTTTTTATTTTCGCCGCTTCGCGCTGGAACACTTCCACAAACTCGCGGCCGATGATTTTGCGTTTTTGTTCCGGGTCGGCGACGCCGGCGAGCTTGCCCATGAATTCGGCGCTGGCATCGACATGGATCACCTTGACGCCCAGGCTCCTGGCGAAGGTCGCCATCACCTGCTCGGCTTCGTTCAAACGCAGCAGGCCGTGATCTACGAATACGCAGGTAAGCTGCTCGCCGATGGCGCGATGGATCAACGCCGCTGCGACCGAGGAATCGACCCCGCCGGAAAGTCCGAGAATGACCTCGTCCTTGCCTGCCTGTTCGCGGATGCGCGCGATCGCCTCGGACGCGTAATCGGGCATGTTCCAGTCGCCGGCGCAGCCGCAGATATCGTTGACGAAGCGCCTGAGGATCGCCGCGCCCTGAACCGTATGCGTCACCTCGGGATGGAATTGCACCGCGTAGAAGCGGCGCTGTTCGTCGGCCATGGCCGCAATCGGGCAGGCGTCGGTCGATGCCATCAGCTTGAAGCCGGCGGGCATCTGCGTGACCTTGTCACCGTGGCTCATCCACACCTTGAGCATGCCGTGACCCGCGGGCGTACGAAAATCCTCGATGCCGTCGAACAGGCGCGTGTGGCCGCGGGCGCGCACCTCGGCGTAGCCGAATTCGCGCACCTTGCCCGCCTCGACCTTGCCGCCGAGTTGCCCGGCCATGGTCTGCATGCCGTAGCAGATGCCCAGCACCGGCACCCCGAGTTCGAACACCGCCTGCGGCGCGCGCGCCGTCGCCTCCTCGGTCACCGACATATGGCTGCCGGAAAGGATCACGCCGCTGGCGCCGAAATCGCGCACGAACTGCTCGCTGACGTCGTAGGGATGGATTTCGCAGTAGACCCGCGCTTCGCGCACGCGCCGCGCGATGAGTTGCGTGTACTGCGCGCCGAAATCGAGGATGAGGATTGTTTGGTGCATTATCTGACTTTCAAAAATGGAAAGGCCGGTCGTGCGGATTCTTGCACGATCGGCCCTCAAGCGTAGAACCGGGTCGCAACGCCGGCCAGCTCATTCGACCTGGTAATTGGGTGCCTCTTTGACGATCTGCACGTCGTGCACATGCGATTCGCGCATGCCCGCCGAGCTGATCTCGACGAACTCCGTCCTCGTGCGCATATCCTCGATGGTGGCGCAGCCGCAGTAGCCCATGCTGGCGCGCAACCCGCCGACCATCTGGAATATGATGCTGACCACGCTGCCCTTGTAGGGCACGCGGCCCTCGATGCCCTCGGCCACGAGCTTGTCGGCGTTGTTGGCCGGATCCTGGAAATAGCGGTCCGCCGCACCCTCCTGCATCGCGCTGAGCGAGCCCATGCCGCGGTAGAGCTTATACGAGCGGCCCTGATAGAGAATGGTTTCGCCGGGCGCCTCTTCGGTGCCGGCGAATATGCTGCCCATCATCACTGCGTCCGCGCCGGCGGCAACCGCTTTGGCGACGTCACCCGAGTAGCGGATGCCGCCGTCGGCGATGAATGGCACGTCGGTATCCTTGAGCGCCGCGTATACGTTCTGCACAGCGGAAATCTGCGGCACGCCCACGCCTGCGATGACGCGCGTGGTGCAAATCGAGCCTGGGCCTATGCCCACCTTGACGCCGTCGGCGCCGTGATCGACCAGGGCTTTGGCCCCTGAAGTCGTAGCGATGTTGCCGCCGATGACTTCCACGTTCGGAAAATGCCTCTTGACCCACTGCACCCGATCGAGCACGCCCTGGGCGTGGCCATGGGCCGTATCCACCACGATCACGTCGGCGCCCGCTTCGACCAGATGCTCGATGCGCTCCTCCGTGCCCTCGCCCACGCCGACCGCCGCGCCGACACGCAGCTTGCCCTGCTCGTCCTTGCTCGCAAGAGGATGCTCGGTCGCTTTCAGAATATCCTTCACCGTCACCAGGCCGCGCAGGGCGAAGCTGTCGTTGACCACCAGCACGCGCTCCAGGCGATACTTGTGCAGCAGCGCGCGCGCTTCCTCGGCGCTGGCGCCCTCCTTTACGTAGATCAGGCGTTCGCGCGGGGTCATGATGGCGCTCACCGGGGCGTCCAGGTTGGTTTCGAAGCGGTAGTCGCGGTTGGTCACCACGCCGACGACTTTTCCCTTGTCGATGACCGGGAAGCCCGAAACGCGGTATTGCTGGGTCAGCGCGAGCAACTCGCGCACCGTGATATCGGGCGAAACGGTCATCGGGTCGCGCAGCACGGCTGATTCGAAGCGCTTGACATTCCGCACCTCGGCCGCCTGCCCCTTGGGGTTAAGGTTTTTGTGCACGATGCCGATGCCGCCTTCCTGGGCGATCGCAATGGCGAGCCGCGCTTCGGTCACCGTATCCATCGCCGCGGACACCAAGGTGATATTGAGCTGGATCTTGCGCGTCAGCCGGGTCTTGAGGGAAACGTCGCGCGGAAGGACGGTCGAATGGGCGGGAACGAGCAGGACATCGTCGAAGGTCAGCGCTTTCTGAATGACGCGCATAGCAAAACTCCTGGCCGCAAAGCCGCATTATACGCGCCTGTCCGCGGCCCGCAAACGGACCGCGCCTGCAACCGAAACGCGGGTTGCGCGTTAACCGCATTTGACGCGACGGCGGAAAGCCGTTATTTTGGATCAAATCAGGCAAATGGAAGGCATAAGCGCATGAAACGACTTTCGCTGGCGCTAGGATTGGCGCTGTGTATGGCCATGCCCGCATCCGCCCAGATGTACAAATGGGTGGATTCGAACGGAGGGGTACATTATTCGGACAAACCTCCGCCTAGCAACGTCAAAACAGAAGAACTGCGGCCTCCCGCCCAAGCTACCGACACGCCTGCGAGTAGCGTCGAGGGCGGTACGAAGAAGGATGCGGCCAAGTCGGGACCTAGGAGCCTGGCCGAGCAGGAGCAGGCTTTCGAAAAGCGCCGGGCCGATGCGGCCAAAGCGCAGGCGGAGCAGGCGAAGAAAGACGCGGAAGCGCGCGACCGGGCGGAAAACTGCAAGCGCGCGAAGGCCGCGTTGGCCAATCTGGAACTGGGCGGACGCCAGACCCGCATCGACTCAAAGGGCGAACGAGTCTTCCTCACCGACCAGGAAATTACCCAGGCGACCGCGCGGGCGCGGCAGGACGCTGCCGCAGTGTGCAAATAGCGACTATTTACTGAACGTCGCCGCGCGCTTGCGCCGAATTTCCTTGGGATCGGCGATCAAGGGCCGGTAAATCTCTATCCGGTCGCGGTCGCGCAGCGGGGTATCCGGGCTGGCCGGCCGGCCCCATACGCCCGCGCGGCCGAGCCTGATCTCCGGCAGACGTTGCAGCAAGCCGCTCGCCTGAATTGCGTCCTGCACGGTGCTTCCGGGCGCAAGATCCAGCGACACCCGCTCCTGCCGCTGCGGCAAGGCGTAAACCACCTCGATCCGCATGGTTATCCCGGCCCGTATAGGGTGGCCGCCCGCTTGACGAAGACTTCGACCAGGGTATTGGCGATATGATTGAACACCGGCCCGGCAATCTTATCCATCAGTTTGCCCGAGAGTTCGTAGCTCAAGCGGAACTCGATCTTGCATGCCTGCGCGGATAGCGGGACGAAGCGCCAGTAGCCGTCGAGGTGCTTGAACGGACCGTTGACCAGCTTCATATCGATCAGGGTGCCCCGTTCCATCTGGTTTTCCGTGGTGAAGTGCAGGCGCAGACCGTGATAGTTGATATGTAGCGTGGCCGCGGCCCTGTTCGCGCCTAGCGCCCGCACCTCGGTGGCGCTGCACCAGGGCAGAAACTGCGGGTACGCCTCGCAGTCCGCGACCAGGGCGTACATCTTGACCGCGCTATGGCCGATCAAAACTGATTTTTCCACTATGGCCATGAAGACGCGGCGCAACTGTTAAAATTAAGCGATTGTACCAATACTCCTCCCATGAAGATCGCACAGAACAAGAAAGCCTTTCACGATTATTTCATCGAGGAGCGTTATGAAGCCGGTCTGGTGCTGGAAGGCTGGGAAGCCAAAGCCATCCGCGCCGGGCGGGTGCAGCTCAAGGACGCCTATGTGCTCATCCGCGGCGGCGAAATCTACATGGTCGGCGGCCACATCAGCGCCCTGCCCACCGCCTCCACCCATATTCATCCCGACGCCATGCGCACGCGCAAGCTGCTGCTCCATGGCGAGGAGATCGAGCACCTGATCGGCAAGGTCGAGCGCGCCGGCTATACCCTGGTGCCGCTCGATATGCACTACAAGAACGGCAGAATCAAGATCGACATCGGCCTTGCGCGCGGCAAAAAACAGCATGACAAGCGCGAAACCGAGAAGAAACGCGATTGGGATCGGGAGAAACAGCGCCTGATGCGTTCAAACAGCAAATCCTAGCGCGGACGGTCACTGACCTCGTTGCCGGACTTGCTCGAACAGGCAAATCGCCGCCGCTGCCGCCACGTTCAAGGACTCGGCGCCACCGGGCATAGGGATGCGCAGTTGCTCAGCCGCGGCGGCAGCCAATGCCGCGCTTAGTCCCGATCCCTCATTGCCGAAGGCCCAGGCCAGCGGGCCGCGCAAGTCGGCCTGGTAAAGCGTCTTTTGCGCATGGCTGCCGGCGCAGATCAACCGGCCCGACAGCCGCCGCACGGCAGCGGGAAGGTCGGCGTTGTCGAATATATCCAGGTTGAAGTGCGCGCCCATGCCGGCGCGCAGCACCTTGGGCGACCAGGCGAACGCGCAACCCGGAGAAAGCAGGACGGTGGCGATGCCCGCAGCCGCGGTGCTGCGCAGGATAGAACCGAGGTTGCCAGCGTCCTGGACATTTTCCAGCATCACGCAGCGCTCTATCATGTGCGGCAAGGGGCCGGGATTGGGCGTGCGTATCAGCGCAACGATGCCGGTTGGCGTCGCGACCTGTGCGACATCATTGAACAGGGAATCGGCCAGCACCAATACCGCCTCTCCGGCCACACCCGCCGCCAGCTGGGCGGCTTCCGCATTGACGGCGCCGCTTTCGCTCAGAATCAACTGCTCGGGCACGCCGCCGCTCGCGCGATAGGCCGAGATCAAATGCGCACCGTCGAGCAGTGCCAGACCCGCCTTGCGCCGCTCGCGCGAGGAAGTGGCAAGCTGGCGCAGCGCCCTGAAGCGCGGGTTTTCGCGCGAACGTATCAGCTTCATCTCGCGCACACACGCGCGCGCAGCTGCGCCGCCTGGCCGGTGGATTCGAATTGCTCTATGATGCGCATGCTTGAATAGATTGACGGCGCCACAAGTCTAACCGAGAACTGGCAGGGTGAAAATTACAATCGTCACGCCCGCGCCCGCCGCGTCGCGTACCGGCAACCGGCACACGGCGCAGCGCTGGGCCGCGATGCTGCGCGCGGCCGGACACAAAGTCGCCCTGGCGACGCAATGGCATTCAGGAAAGCCCGATGTGCTGTTCGCTTTGCACGCGCGTCGTAGCCATGCGTCCATACTGCGCTTTCGCGAGGCGCATGCCGACGGAAAGCTGGTGGTGGTGCTGACCGGGACCGATCTGTATCGCGACATCGGCTACGACCCGGACGCGCAGCAGTCGCTGCAACTGGCGCAGCGCCTGGTGGTGCTGCAGGACGAGGGTTTGAAGGCACTGCCGCGCCGGCTGCGCGCCAAGACCCGGGTGATCTACCAGTCGTCGCAAGTGAAGGCGAAGCCGACCCCGCCCCGGAAAACATTTCGCGTCTGCGTGCTTGGTCATTTGCGCGAGGAGAAGGATCCGTTTCGCGCCGCGCTGGCGTTGAAACACATTCCAAAGGCGGAAACGATCGAACTGGTGCATCTGGGCCAGTCCATGTCGCCGGCAATGGCGGCGCGGGCCACGACCTTGATGGCCGAGGACCCGCGCTACCGCTGGCTCGGCGGCATGCCGCACTGGCGCGCGCTCGGCGGGCTGGCACGCAGCCAGCTGATGGTGATGAGTTCGCGCATCGAAGGCGGCGCAAACGCGATTGTGGAAGCCGCGTGCGTGGGCGTGCCGGTGCTGGCGTCCGCCATTCCCGGTAATATCGGCATGCTCGGTGCGGATTATCCGGGCTATTACCCGCTCGAAGACGAAACGGCGCTGGCGAAACTGCTGATCAAGGCGATGCGCTACCAGGCGTATTACCAGTCGCTCAAGCGCGGCATCGCGGCGCGGCGGCATTTGTTCCGGCCGCAAAACGAGCAGGCGAACCTTGCGCGCCTGCTGCGTGAACTAGCGTGAAGCGGGCCAGTGGTTCAGTCCCGCAGCAGCCTGCGTACCGGCGCATAGCTGCGGCGGTGGATTTCGCACACGCCGTGCCGCTGTAGCGCGGCGAGATGGGCGGCAGTCGGGTAGCCCTTGTGCCGGTCCAGACCGTAATTCGGGTAGAGCTGGTGCAGCCGTAGCATTTCCGCATCTCGTGCCGTCTTGGCCAGGATCGACGCGGCGGAAATCGCCGCGATCTGGCTGTCGCCCCTGACGATCGCCCTGACCGGATAGGCAATCACGGGACAGTGGATGCCGTCGACCAGCACCTCGCCGGGCACGACGTTCAATTGCTCGACCGCGCGGCGCATCGCGAGAAGGCTCGCCTGCAAAATATTGATGGCATCGATCTCGGCTACCGAGGCCGAAGCGATCGCCCAGGCAAGCGCATGCCGGTGAATCTGTCCGGCCAGTTCGTCCCGTCGCGATGCCGACAGGGCTTTGGAGTCGGCCAGGCCGCCGATCGGCGAGGCCGGATCCAGAATCACCGCGGCGGCATAGACCGGACCGGCCAGCGGCCCGCGCCCCGCCTCGTCGACGCCGCAGACCCTCATGCCGGCGCCAGGTATGGCAGGATGGCGGCAGCGGCCTTCTCGGCCGTACCCTGCCGCAGTCGGCGGTGGAT
>DAIDTN010000166.1 GCA_027457185.1 Burkholderiales bacterium
GTGGTACCCGAGGTGTACAGGATGTAGGACGGCTCGTTCGATTCCAGCCAGACGCAGGGCACTTGCGCGTTCATGTGCTTGGCGCGCAGTTCGGCCCAATCGAGGTCGCGCCCGGCCACGCGCGCCATGCCCGGATCGAGACGGCGATTCACCAGAATCACTTTCTGCGGCGGAAATTTGGACAGACGTATGGCCTCGTCGAGCAGCGGCTTGTACGGCACGACCTTGCCGGCGCGCGAACCGGCATCGGCGCTGATGATGAGCCTGGGCTTGGCGTCATCGATGCGGCTCGCCAGGCTGTGCGAAGCGAAGCCGCCGAACACCACCGAGTGTATGGCGCCGATGCGCGCGCAGGCGAGTATCGCAAAGCAGGCTTCGGCGATCATCGGCATGTAGATCAGCACGCGGTCGCCCTTGACCACGCCCAGGCTCTGCATCGCGGCGGCACAGCGATTGACCTCGGCGTGCAACTCGCGAAAGCTGTACGCCTTCTCCACGTCGGTTTCGGTGGAGACGAAGATCAGCGCGTTCTGCTCGGGCCGGTCCTTCAGGTGGCGGTCGACCGCATTGTGGCAAAGATTGGTCTCGCCGCCGACAAACCATTTGGCGAACGGCGGCCTGCTGTAATCCAGAACTTTGCCATAAGGCTTATGCCAGTCGATCAGACTCGCCTGTTCGCCCCAGAATCCCTCGCGATCGGCGATCGAGCGCTGGTGGAATTCCTTGTAAGTGCTCATCGTTTCCTCCTCCTTGCTCTTACCCTATGAGGGAGAGGGCTTGTCAGGCCGCAAGGTCCACCACGATGCGCCCCTTGGCCTTGCCTTTGATGAAGTCGTCGAATACCCCGGGCAAGCGCTCGAAGGCGATGGTACGCGTCATGCCGGCGAGGTGCCTGGGCTTCATGTCCGTGGCCAGGCGCTGCCACACCTGCGCGCGCAAGGGCATCGGCGTGTAGCCTGAATCGATGCCGAGCAGGCAGGCCCCGCGCAGAATGAACGGCAGCACGGTGGTGTTGAGGGTAGGACTCGCCGCGAGGCCGATGCTGGCGATGGTGCCGCCCTGGGCCATGGTGCTCGCGATACAGGCAAGGACTTCGCCACCGAGGTTGTCGACTGCGCCCGCCCACAGCGCCTTGTCCAGCGGCCGAATTTTGGCCAGGTCCAGGCTTTGGCGCAGCTTCACCTCCGATGCGCCCAGGCCCTTGAGATATTCGGTTTCGGCCGCCTTGCCCGTCAGCGCCACCACCTTGTAGCCCAGGCCGGCGAGAATATCGACTGCGATCGAGCCGACGCCGCCGCTGGCGCCGGAAACGATCACCGGTCCGTTGGCCGGCGCGAGGCCATTTGCTTCCATGCGCACCACGCCCAGCGCCGCCGTATAGCCCGCCGTGCCCAGGGCCATGGACTCGAACAAGTTCAGGCCGCGCGGCATCGGCACCACCCAGTCGGCCGGCACGCGCGCATACTCCGCGTAACCGCCGTGGTGCGCCACGCCGATGTCGTAGCTGGTGGCGATGACGGCGTCGCCTTTGTTGAAGCGCGCGTCGCCCGACTCCACCACCGTACCCGACAGGTCGATGCCGCCGACGCAGGGGTAGCGGCGGATGACCTTGCCGGCGCCGGTAGCGGCGAGCGCATCCTTGTAATTGACCCCCGAATACGCCACCCGCACCAGCACCTCGCCCGGATCTAGCTCATCCAGCGTCATGTCGGCGAATGCCGCGACGGTTTTCTTGTCCACTTCGTTGATGCGGTATGCCTTGAACTTGTCCATGCTGTTGCGCCTTTCGATTTGAATGCAATGAATGTCGAATGGAGTGCCGTGCCTAGGCGCCTACATATGCAGTGCGCGCTTGTCCACCGCCAGGGCCGCTTCGTGCACTACCTCGGACAGCGAGGGGTGCGCGTGGCAGATGCGCGCGATGTCCTCGGCGCTGGCGCCGAACTCCATCGCCATCACCGCCTCCGCGATCATCTCGGAAGCGTGCGCGCCGATGATGTGGATGCCGAGGACGCGGTCGGTCTTGGCGTCGGCGAGAATTTTCACGAATCCGGTGGTCTCGTCCTGGCCCAGGGCGCGGCCGTTATGCGCGAACGGCACCTGGCCGGCGCGATAGGTCGCGCCTTCGGCCTTCAGCTGCTGCTCGGTCTTGCCCACCCAGGCGATTTCCGGCGCCGTATACACGACCCAGGGGATCGTGTCGAGGTTGACATAACCGGCCTGGCCGGCGATGCGCTCGGCCACCATCACGCCTTCGTCCATTCCCTTGTGCGCGAGCATCGGGCCGCGCACCACGTCGCCGACCGCGTACACGTTGGGCAGGCTGGTGCGGCAATTTTCATCCACCTCGATAAAGCCGCGCTCATTGATCTTCAGACCCACCGTTTCGGCGCCAAGATTTGTAGTATTGGGCGCGCGCCCGATCGACACCACCAGCTTGCTGCAATCCAGCGCCTGCTTGCCGTCGGCGGTCTCGTACTCCACCGTCACCCCGCGCTTGCCGCGGCTCACCTTGCCGATTTTCACGCCGAGCTTGATTTCCAGCCCCTGCTCCTTGACGAACACCTTCCACGCTTCCCTGGCCACCGCATCGTCCGCGGCGCCAAGAAAATTGGGCAAGGCTTCCAGAATGGTGACCTTTGCGCCCAGGCGCCGCCACACGCTGCCCAGCTCCAGTCCGATCACGCCGGCGCCGATGACGCCGAGCGTTTCCGGCACGGCGTTGAACGCAAGCGCGCCGACGTTGTCGCAGATGGTCTCGTTGTCCACCTCCAGCCCGGGCAAATGGCGCGCAGCGGAACCGGTGGCGAGGATGACGTGGTTCGCCTCCACGATCTCGGGCGATCCGCCATCGCTGACTTCGATCAGGTATTTCTCGCCGCTGCCGGCGAACTTGCCATGGCCCTTCAACCAGGTGATCTTGTTCTTCTTGAACAACATCTCGATGCCGCCGGTAAGCTGGGACACGATCTTGTCCTTGCGCGCCTGCATTTTGGCGACGTCTATTTTCGCGCCGGTCACGGAGATGCCGTGATTGCCGAATTTGTACGCCACGCGCTCGTAGTTTTCCGAGGATTCGAGCAGCGCCTTGGACGGAATGCAGCCGACGTTGAGGCAGGTGCCGCCGAGCTTGCCCTCGCCCTTGTCGTTCTTCCACTCGTCCACGACCGCGGTGGAAAAACCGAGCTGGGCGCAGCGGATCGCTGCGACATATCCGGCCGGGCCGGCGCCGATGACTACGACTTCGAATGATTTGAGCATGATCGGGACTCTGTGTTAACGGCGGGGGACACGGACTGCGCAAAGGGCCCTGCTTTCTCCTTGCGCCGTGGCGATGAAATGATTCCTAAAGTTCGAGCAGCAGGCGCACCGGGTCTTCCAGAGCGTCCTTCATCGCCACCAGCGACAGCACCGCCTCGCGCCCGTCGATGATGCGATGGTCGTAGGACAGGGCGAAATAGTTCATCGGCCGGATCACAATCTGTCCGTTCTCGACCACCGCGCGCTCCTTGGTGGCGTGGATGCCGAGGATGGCCGATTGCGGCGGGTTGATAATGGGCGTCGACAGCATCGAGCCGAACACGCCGCCATTCGAAATGGAGAACGTGCCGCCGGTCAGTTCTTCCATGGAGAGCTTGCCCTCTGCGGCGCGTTTGCCCAGATCGGCGATCGCCTTCTCGATCTGGGCGAAACTCATCTGGTCGGCGTCACGCAGCACCGGCACCACCAGGCCGCGCGGGCTACCCACGGCGACGCCGATATCGAAATAACCGTGATAGACGATTTCGTTGCCGTCCACCGAGGCGTTGACTATCGGGAATTTCTTCAGCGCATACACCGCCGCTTTGACGAAAAAGGACATGAAACCGAGCTTCACGCCATGTTCTTTCTCGAACTTGTCCTTGTGCTTGGCGCGCAGGTCCATCACCGGCTGCATGTTGACTTCATTGAACGTCGTCAAGATTGCCGCGGTCGCCTGGGACTGCAGCAGCCGCTCCGCCACACGTGCGCGCAAGCGCGACATCGGCACGCGCTGTTCCGGCCGGTCGGCTAGCAGCTTGTCGACGTTGATCGGCGCCGGTACGCCCGGCAGTGCGGGCCGCGCCGCCGCAGGCGCTGCCGCGGGTGCTGTAGCGGCCGGGCGCGCCGCCGCGCCGCCTTCCATGTGCGCGATCACGTCGGCCTTGGTCACTCGGCCGTCGCGGCCGCTGCCGGCAATCGACTTGGCATCGAGCTTGTGGTCCTCGACCATCTTGCGCGCGGCCGGCATCAAATTGCTCTGGTCGGAGAGTTGTTTTGCCGCTTGCGCCACCGGTGCTGCCGGCCGCTCCGCCGCCCTGCCCGCGGCCGCGGCCGAATTCGCAGCGGTATCGATCATGGCGATGACTTCGCCCGAGACCACGGTACCGCCATCGGCTTTGATGATCTGGGCGACGACGCCGGCAACGGGGGCCGGAAGTTCCAGCACCACCTTGTCGGTCTCGACATCGATCAGGTTTTCGTCGCGGGCGACGGCGTCGCCCACTTTCTTGTGCCAGCTGAGCAGGGTCGCCTCGGCCACCGACTCAGACAGCTGCGGTACTTTCACTTCGACTAACATGACGGCTCCGTTCAGTTTTTTCGCCGGCGTCGGGTATCCCTTCGGCGACGTACCGCAAAAACAAGTGCGCGTTTCGCGCCCGGTCATTGCCTTTATCGTCTGACGCTTGCTGTTGCGCCCTGAATCAACATACTACAGAAAACCGCTTGCCGCAGAACCCGCAGACAACGCGGAATAGCACAACCAGCCGTTTTCTTCCCGCGCACTCTGCCGCCGCAGCGGTCGCAGATGCTATTTCGATGCTGCGGGCCCCTTGAGTTTACCCAAAGCCGCTTCGACCAATGCCTTCTGCTGTTCCTGGTGCTTGGCGTAATAGCCTACCGCCGGCGAAGCCGACGACGCCCGGCCGGCATACTGCAGTTTCTGGTCTTCACGCATGTTTTCGATGAAATAGTGCCGCGTCTGGTACCAGGCACCCTGGTTCTGCGGCTCTTCCTGGCACCAGACTACCTGGGTCGCATTCGGGTAGCGTTTTATTTCCGCCGCGAACGCCTTGTGCGGGAAAGGATACAGCTGTTCGACGCGAATAATGGCCGTGCCCCTGATTTCGCGCTCGCGCCGCGCCGCCACCAGGTCGTAATAGACCTTGCCGCTGCAGCAGATGATGCGCTTCACCGACTCCGGCTCGAGGTGCCCGACCTCGCCGATGACGGTGTGAAACTGGCCTTTGGCGAATTCCGACAGCGGCGACATCGCTTCTTTGTTCCGCAGCAGCGACTTGGGCGTCATGATGATCAGCGGCTTGCGGAACAGCCGTATCATCTGCCGCCGCAGCAGATGGAACATTTGCGCGGCGGTCGACGGCACCACCACCTGCATATTGTGCTCGGCGCAAAGCTGCAGGTAGCGTTCGAGGCGCGCCGAGGAATGCTCCGGCCCCTGGCCCTCGAAACCGTGCGGCAGCATCATCACCAGGCCGCAGACCCGGTTCCATTTGGTTTCGCCCGACGAGATGAACTGATCGATCACCACCTGGGCGCCGTTGGCGAAGTCGCCGAACTGCGCTTCCCAGATGACCAGCTCGTTGGGCTCGGCCGTGGCATAGCCGTATTCAAAACCCAGCACCGCCTCCTCCGACAGCACCGAATCGATCACGGTGAACGGTGCCTGCTTTTCGCTCACGTGCTGCAGCGGGATGAATGTTCCCGAATCCCATTTTTCGCGGTTCTGGTCATGCAGCACGGCGTGGCGGTGGACGAAGGTGCCGCGACCGGAGTCCTGGCCGGAGAGGCGCACGGCGTAGCCGCTCGCCACCAGCGAGGCGTAAGCGAAGTGCTCCGCCATACCCCAGTCGACCGGCAGCCTCCCCTCGCCCATCGCCTTGCGGTCGGCGACCACCTTCTCCACCAGCGGATGCAGCTTGAAATCGGCCGGAATGGCGGTGATGCGCTGCGCCATGCGCTGCAGTTCGGCCAGCGGCACGGCGGTATCGGCCGCGTCGGTCCATTTGCGGTCGAGGAACGGCATCCAGTCGACCGCATACTGGCTCTTGAAGTTGGAGATCACCGGGTCGGCGGTATGCTGTCCGGCGTCGAGCGCGGTGCGCATGCTCCTGATCAGATCATCGGCCTCGGTGTCGGTGATCACACCCTGCGCCGCCAGCTTGTCGGCGTAGAGCTTGCGCGTGCCGGGGTGCGCGGCGATTCTCTTGTACATCAGCGGCTGGGTTACCGACGGCGTGTCCTGCTCGTTGTGGCCGAGTTTGCGAAAGCAGACGATATCCACGACGACGTCGCGGTGGAACTCCATGCGGTAATCGAGTGCGAGCTGGGTCACCAGTACCACCGCCTCGTGGTCGTCGCCGTTCACGTGGAAAATCGGCGCCTCCACCATCTTGGCGACGTCGGTACAATACAGCGTCGAGCGCGAATCGCGCGGGTCGGACGTGGTGAAGCCGATCTGATTGTTGACTACCACGTGCACCGTGCCGCCGGTGCCATAGCCGCGCGTGTTCGACAGATTCAGGGTTTCCATCACCACGCCCTGGCCGGCAAAAGCGGCGTCGCCGTGCAGCAGGATCGACATGACCTGGGTTCCGTCCTTGTCGCCGCGGCGCCGCTGGCGCGCGCGCACCGAGCCCTCCACCACCGGATTGGCGATCTCCAGGTGCGACGGGTTGAACGCCAGCGAAAGATGCACCGGTCCACCCGGCGTGGACACGTCCGAAGAGAAACCCTTGTGGTACTTCACATCGCCCGAATGCAGATCGTCGGCATGGATGCCTTCGAATTCGGCAAACAGGTCCTTGGGCGTCTTGCCGAGCACGTTGACGAGGACGTTGAGGCGCCCGCGGTGCGCCATGCCGATGACGATCTCCTGCACCCCCTGGCTGCCGCAGCGCTGAATCAGTTCGTCGACGCAGGGAATGAGGCTCTCGCCGCCTTCGAGCGAGAAGCGCTTTTGCCCGACGTAACGCGTATGCAGGTACTTCTCCAGGGTCTCGGCCGCGGTGAGCCGGTCGAGGACGTGTTTCTTGGTCTCGACCGAGAACGCGGGCACGGAGCGGATCGATTCGAAACGCTGCTGCAACCAGCGCTTTTGCGCAGGGTCGCTGATGTACATGTATTCGATTCCGACGGAGCCACAGTAGGTCTGGCGCAGACCCTTGATGATTTCGCGCAGGGTCATGCGCTCCTGGCCGAAATACAGGCTGGTGGCATCGAACTGCGTATCCATGTCGGTTTCGGTCAGGTCGTAGAAAGCCGGCTCCAGCTCCGGAATCTGCGGCCGTTCCTGCCGCCTGAGCGGATCGAGCTGAGCCCAGCGCGAGCCGAGGATGCGGTACGCGGCGATCAGCTGCTGCACATAGACCTGCTTGCGCGCGACGGTCAGATCGGTCTGCGTCGCCGACGGGCGCAGCGTACCCTGCTTGGCGCGCAGGGCGAAGGATTCGATGATGGGCGCATGCGCCACGTCGCGGTCCTCGGTCCCCTTCCCCGGCGCGGTGACGAGCTGCATCTGATCGAAATACGCGCGCCACTGCTCAGGCACCGAACCCGGATTGTCGAGGTAGGACTCGTACAGATCCTCGACGTACGGCGCGTTGCCGCCGAACAGATAGGAGTTGCTCTGGAACTGTTTCAGCATAGGGGCCGCTCGCAGCAGATTTGGCAGGAATTCGAACCTACAAAAAAACGCGAAGGCTACGAGGAAACACCAACCGTTCCTGGCGCACCCTGCGTACCCTTAGGAGGTACAGCTTTATCTTGTCAGGCTTTTCAGCGTTTGTCGATAGGTACGACGTCGCGCTTAGCGGGGCCGCTGTAGAGCTGGCGCGGGCGACCGATCTTGTACTCCGGATCGGTGATCATTTCCTGCCACTGCGCGATCCAGCCCACCGTCCGCGCCAGCGAGA
>DAIDTN010000167.1 GCA_027457185.1 Burkholderiales bacterium
ATAGCAGCCAAGCTGCTCGCGGCGTTCCTGAAACACAAGGAGCGGCGCATCAAGGAAGCGCTGCTCGACCAGGACTTCGCCGGCGCGCGCAGACTCGTCAACGGCGGCAGCCACGGACTGGATCGTTTTGTCGACGCGTACAAGACCGGCATCCGCCTGACTGCGTGAGCGATGTCCGCCGGATCCGCGCCCTGGTGATCGCCTGCAGCGCAAATCCAGGCTGGCGCTCGCCGGCCGTGCGGTTTTATTTGAATTCGATTGACTCAAATCAACAGTCCCGGGCCAAACGCGCGCAAAATTTTTCAAGGCAAGTCAGCGAGCGGCACGCTCCGGCGCGTAACCGCCGCAGTTCGTCTGCGAGCATCGGCGGAGTGAGATTTTATGGCGCAATTTTCCTGGACTGATGATCTTTACACCGGCAGCACCTTGATCGACGGCGACCATCGCAAGCTGATCGGCTTGGTCAACGTCTTGTTCGAAACCATGGAGAGCGGCCAGGGCAACGCGCGCATGAGCAAGGCGATGAACGATCTCATCGCCTACACCGAAGAGCATTTTGGCCGCGAGGAAGAGGAAATGGAGCGCATACAGTATGTCGCCTCGCTCGCGCACAGGGCCGAACACGCCAAACTCATACGGCAGCTGGTCGAACTGAAGGCGATGCTGGATTCGGGCGGAAGAATCAACGTTCCCGCCGTCGCCGACTTTCTCAGCGAATGGCTGCGCCCACACATTCTGACGGTGGACCTGAAATTGGCCGCCGCACTCAGGCAGCGCCGTTCCGAACCGGCGCCGCAACTGCATTAGCCGGCCCTGGGGGTCCCCCTCCGCCTGTTCCCGTTCCGTATTGCTATGGATTCCTGATACTTATCAGCGCCCGGAACGGCGCGGGTCCCCGCGCCCCTGCCGCGCGGGGCGATAGATATCTTTGCCCGCGTCCTGAATATCGCGGCGCAGCTGGCGCCGCTCGTCGGCACTCATGCGGCGTTCGGTTTCGCCAGACGCGCGCTGCGGCGCGGAATGATCTGGCTCGCGCCGCGGACCCGGCTGCGACGCGGGGACCTGCACCGAAGACTCGGGATTGCCGCCGGAATCGAACGCTCCCGCCGCCGGACTTGCAACAGCTACCAGCATCAGACCCCAGCCCAAAACCCGAAACAATTTCATGGCTTGCCTCCCGACCGGTCGGCGGCTACCCGGTACCTTATGCGCTGCGCCATGGCGCCAAGCGTAGCTTCGCCGGCTCGTCCTGTTAAGCACAAACAAGCTCGGGTGCGCGCGATCCGGGTCCAATCCGGCGCGATCTGTGAGATATTTACCCATGGGCGCATATTAGCGCCACGGCGCATTCAAATGATGAGTCTGAGCGTGGAATTTGTAATAATTTGTAAGCATTCAGCGAATTGACACGGTTTCTTACCTATCGGCCCTCGACGGCCGGCCACATTGAGTACGATACACACATGACCACCGCAAAAACCAGAATCCTTGTAGTAGATGACGATCTCCGGCTGCGCGATCTGCTCAAGCGTTACCTGTCGGAGCAGGGCTTTGGCGTGCACGTCGCCCAGGACGCGGCGGCCATGGACAAGCTGTTGGCGCGAGAGCGCTTCGATTTGATCGTACTCGACCTGATGATGCCCGGCGAAGACGGCCTGTCGGTATGCCGGCGCCTGCGCGGCGCCAAGGAAACGATCCCGATCATCATGCTGACGGCAAAGGGCGACGACGTCGACCGCATCGTCGGCCTGGAAATGGGCGCGGACGATTACCTGCCCAAGCCGTTCAATCCGCGCGAACTGGTGGCGCGCATCCATGCGGTACTGCGCCGGCGCACCGCTCCCCCGCCGCCGGGCGCACCCGCGATCGAGGAAGGGCAAATGAGCTTCGGCCAGGTCACGGTCGATCTCGCCACCCGCGCCCTGACGCGCGAGGGCAGCACCATTTCCCTGACCACAGGAGAATTCGCCCTGCTGAAGGTCCTGCTCGCGAACCCGCGGGTACCGCTATCGCGCGACAAGCTGATGGAACTCGCGCGCGGGCGCGAATACGAAGTGTTCGATCGCGCCATCGACGTGCAGATATCGCGCCTGCGCAAGTTGATCGAACCCGACCCGGCGCATCCGGTACACATCCAGACCGTATGGGGATTTGGTTACGTGTTCGTGCCGGACGGCAAAGCGTGAATTTTCTGCCGCGCACGCTGCTGTGGCGATCGTTTCTGCTGATCAGCCTGCTGATGGTCATCTCGGCCACGGCCTGGTTTCAGATCCTGCGCAACTATGAGCGCGCGCCGCGCGCCAGGCAACTAGCGCAAATGGTGGCCAGCGTGGTAAACCTCACGCGTACGGCTTTGGTCACGGCGAAACCCGATATGCGGCGCGAACTGCTGGCCGAGTTATCGGAACGCGAAGGCATACGCGTCTATCCGGCCGATCCCGCGGACAAACTGGTGCTGTCCCCGGATGTTCCGTTCGTGCATATGGTACATGCGCAAATTCGGCAAAGGCTGGGCGCCGGCACGCGCTTCGCCTCCGGCATCGGCGAGCAGCGCGGTTTTTTCATCAGCTTTCACATCGACGATGACGAGTACTGGGTAATGCTGCCGCGCGAACGCATCGAACGGCCGTTCCCCTGGCAATGGCTGGGCTGGACCATGCTGGCACTGTTCCTGTCCCTGATCGGCGCCTGGCTGATCGTGTCGCGCATCAATCGCCCGCTCAAGTCGCTGGCCGCCGCCGCGGCCGACATCGGCCGGGGCAAGACGCCGGCGCCGCTGCCCGAATCCGGGCCGATCGAAATCGAAACGCTGGCACGCTCGTTCAACCAGATGTCCCGGGACCTGGCGCGGCTGGATTCAGACCGTGCGCTGATACTCGCGGGCGTATCGCACGATCTGCGCACGCCTTTGTCGCGCCTGCGCCTGTCCACCGAAATGAGCGCAAGCGACGAGGCCCTGAAGCAGGGCATGATCGCCGACATCGCGGAAATGGATTCCATCATTGGCCAGTTCCTCGATTTTGCCCGGGCCCAGAGCGAGGAACCGCTGGAGCCGACCGACATCGCGGCCCTCGCGCGCGAGGCGGTCGAGCACCAGTTGCGCCTCGGTCATGCACTGCGGGCAAACATCGGACCCGTGCCCGAGAAGCCGCTGCATCGCATGGGCATCAAGCGCATGATCTCGAATCTGGTGGACAACGCCATCGCCTACGCCGGCGAGGACGTGTGCATCGCCACACGCAGCGAAGGCGGCAAACTGATCCTGGAGGTGCTCGACCGCGGCCCGGGCATCCCGCCGCTGGAGGCCGAGCGGCTGAAGCAGCCGTTCACGCGCCTGGAGCAGGCGCGCAGCGGCAAGGGCGGATCCGGGCTCGGTCTTGCAATCGTCGATCGCATCGCGCGCCATCACGGCGGCAGTCTCGAATTGCTGTCGCGCGAGGGGGGCGGCCTGATCGCGCGCGTCAGCTTGCCGCTGCAGCAAGCAACTTCGCAATCTCGCGGCTGACCTCACCTTCGGTCAGCCGGCCGCTGCAGGAAAGCGCTGCATCACCGCGTAAGTGACGCGACCCTGTATGCGCGCCGAACCGACGAGCGCAAAATCCCCAGCCTCCCACACGAGCGGAATCCAGGCCGGGGCCTCTGGCAGGCGGGCCGCATTGCGCACCAGCGTCACATGCGATACGAAGGGCTTGGGATCGTAGCGTACGCCGGCCGTAGTCAGGCGCGCGCGCAGGTCTGCGACCAGAGCGGTGAGCGCCTGCGGCTCTGCGCTGGCGCCGCACCAGATGATGCGGTTGTGCTTCCAGTAGCCGGCGCGGTCCAGCGGCAGGCGGATCGGATCGAAGCGCACTTCGGCCGCGAGCGATTTGATTTCGGGCAACCGGGCCGCGTCGGTGTCGCCGAGAAAGGCAAGCGTAAGATGCAGGTTCTCGCGCCGCATCGCCCTGCCGCGGCCGGCCACCTGCCTGGCCCAGGCGGCAAGCCTGCCCCGCAACTCGCTCCGCGGCCATAGCGCGAAGAACAGCCGCTCCGTATCGGCGGCCTGCTCCAATTGCTTAGTGTTCATCACGATATGAGGGGATACCTCCCCTCATACTCCCCTAGATTGGGGCCAATTCGATAATTCCGAATTGGCCGCTTACGTGTTCAGGCGGCGGAATACCAGGCAGGCGTTGGTGCCGCCGAAGCCGAAGCTGTTCGACATCACCGTGTTGAGGCTGGCGTTGTCGACGCGCTCGCGCACGATCGGCATGCCCTCGGCAGCAGGGTCGAGATTTTCGATATTGGCCGAGACGCATGCAAAATCATGCTCCAGCATCAACAGCGAATAGATCGCCTCGGTGACGCCGGCCGCGCCCTGCGCGTGCCCGGTCAGCGATTTGGTCGAGCTGATCAGCGGCACTTTATCCGCGAACACTGCGCGCACTGCTTCCAGTTCCTTGGGATCGCCGACCGGGGTGCTGGTGCCGTGCGTATTGATGTAGTCGACCGGCGTATCCACGCCGGAGAGCGCCATGCGCATGCAGCGCACTGCGCCTTCGCCCGAGGGCTGCACCATGTCGTAGCCGTCCGAGCTTGCGCCATAGCCGATGAGTTCGGCGTAGATTTTCGCGCCGCGCGCGCGCGCATGCTCGAGTTCTTCCAGCACCACCACGCCGCCGCCGCC
>DAIDTN010000168.1 GCA_027457185.1 Burkholderiales bacterium
CTTTGCAGTCGGTGAAGTTCTTGCTTTGCGGTACGGCGCTCATCACGCGCTCCTTTCGTTTTAGAAAAAAGTTCGTTAGCGCCGTTGCGGTTGTACACACCTCGAGCCTGGCGGGGAGTGAAGCCCGTCGCAACGCTCCTCGAGGGAGGCGCATTTTACCTCAATTGCGACGCCGGGCGCCAGCCGGGCGCATTCTCTGCCCGGGACATGGCCTGGAAACGCCCATCCCGCCTGGGTTTTGGGCCGGTTTACCTGCGGCGCGATGTCGCAAAAAACGGGCGGCCCGAAGCCGCCCGATGTTATTGCTGCCGGCGGACCCGCATTCAGGCGGCGGCGGCCGCCAATTTGATTCCGGCATCGGCCGCGAGCGCCTGCGCCCTGTCCGTGTTCTCCCAGGTGAACTCCGGTTCGTCGCGGCCGAAGTGGCCGTAGGCCGCGGTCTTTTCGTAAATCGGACGCAGCAGGTCGAGCATCTGCACGATGCCCTTAGGACGCAGGTCGAAATGCCTCAGCACCAGCTCGGACAGCTTTTCGTCGGAAATCTTGCCGGTGCCGAAGGTCGTGACCATGACGCTGGTCGGACGCGCCACGCCGATCGCGTAGGAGACCTGGATCTGGCAGCGGCTCGCCAGGCCAGCCGCGACGACGTTCTTGGCGACATAGCGCGCGGCGTAGGCGGCGGAACGGTCTACTTTGGAGGGGTCCTTGCCGGAGAACGCGCCGCCGCCGTGCGGCGCCGATCCGCCATAGGTGTCGACGATGATCTTGCGCCCGGTCAGGCCGCAGTCGCCCTTGGGACCGCCGATCTCGAACGCGCCGGTCGGGTTGACCAGGTATTTGATCTGCCCTTTGACCAGATGCTTGGGCAGTATCGGTTTGATGATTTGCTCGATCACCGCCTCTTCGATCTGCCTGTGCGTCAGGCCGGGGGCATGCTGGGTCGAGAGCACCACGGTGTCGATCGCGTCCGCCTTGCCGTCGACGTAGCGTATCGTGACCTGCGATTTGGCGTCGGGGCGCAGCCAGGGCATGCGCCCGTCGCGCCGCAATTCGGACTGGCGCTCGACCAGCCGGTGCGAAAGAAAAATGGGCAGCGGCATCAGTTGCGCAGTCTCGTCGCAGGCGTAACCGAACATCAGGCCCTGGTCGCCTGCGCCCTGATCGAGGCCCTTGCCTCCGTCCACCCCCTGCGCGATGTCCTTGGACTGTTCGCCATAGGCCACGATCACCGTGCAAGTGTGCGTGTCGAAGCCGATCGCCGGATCGTCGTAGCCGATGCGCTTGATGGTCCTGCGCGCCACTTCGTTATAGTTGACGCGCGCGCCGGTGGTGATTTCGCCGGCGAGCACCACCAGATTGTCCTTGACCAGCGTCTCGGCCGCGACTCGGGAGGTTTTGTCCTGGGCTAGAATAGCGTCCAGAACCGCGTCGGAAATCTGGTCGGCAACTTTGTCCGGATGGCCTTCGGAGACCGATTCCGAGGTGAACAGGAAAGTGTTCATTGTTGGGTTCTAATGGATTGGAAAAGGGTCGTAAGGATAGCATGTCTTGATGCAATGCCAAAGTGACGCGGTGTGGTTCTAGGTCTGGCACGTCTGCTCGCCGTTCTGCCGCTTTCCGTCTTGCACCGTCTGGGTGCGATCTGCGGCTATATCGCCTATATGGTTTCACCGCGCTATCGCCGCTGCCTGTCGACCAATCTGCGCGCGGCGGGGTTCACTGAAAACGCGCTTCTGCGCCAGGCGATTGCCGAAGCAGGCAAGGGCTTGCTGGAATTGCCTGCGATCTGGCTGCGTCCGCACGAAACCGTCGCCCGATGGGTGACCGGGGTCACAGGTTGGAATCTGGTCGAGGCCGCGCTGGCGCGGCGGCGCGGCATCATCTTCCTCACGCCGCACCTGGGCTGCTTCGAAATTACTGCCCAGTACTATGCCTGGCGCGCCCCCGCCCGCGCCCCGCTTACCGCGCTCTACCGGCCGCCGAAGAAGAAGATGGTGGAGCCGCTGATGCTGGCGGGGCGCGACCGGCCCAATCTGCGCCTGGCCAGCGCCGATCTGCGGGGCGTGCGGGTGCTGATGCGCGCGCTCAAGCAGGGTGAAGCGATCGGCATCCTGCCCGACCAGGCGCCCGGGGTGGGCGAAGGCGAATGGGCGGAGTTTTTCGGCCGCCCGGCCTATACCATGACGCTCGCCGGGCGGCTGGCCGGAGCCTCGGGCGCACAGGTGATCCTCGCTTACGCCGAGCGTCTGTCAAAGGGCCGGGGCTATCACCTGCATCTGGCGCCCATGCCCGCGCCGCTTGCGGGCGAGTTGCCGACCCGCACGCTGAACCGTGCGCTTGAGGGGCTGATACGGTTATGCCCGGCGCAATATGTCTGGGGATACAACCGCTATAAAGTTCCAGCCGGGGCGCCAGCGCCAACATGAACCCGGAATGCGCAAGCCAAGGACAGCGACGTGAATCCGCGAGCGCTTGCTGGCGTATGCGCTGCAGCTTGCGCCCGGCGTCCACAAACTCATGCTGACTCGCGTTGCGCTCGCGCTCATGTGGCTGCTGCGCCTGCTGCCGCTGCGGCTGCTCGCCGCCATCGGCACCGGTTTCGGCACGCTGCTCTACGCGTTCGGCCGCGAGCGCCGCCGCATCTGCCGGATCAACCTCGCGCGCTGCCTGCCCGAACTTTCAGCGGACGAACGCGACGCGCTGGCGCGGCGCCATTTCCAGGCCTTCGCCCGCACGTTCCTGGAGCGCGCGATTCTCTGGTGGGGATCGCCCGCGCGCATCCGGCGGCTGGTCCGCATCGAGGGCATGGAGCATTTTGAAGCCGCGCGCAGCGGGCCGCTGATCCTGCTCGCGCCGCATTTCGTCGGCCTGGACATGGGCGGGGCGCGCCTGGCCATGGAATTCGACATGGTGTCGATTTACTCCAGGCAGAAAAACAAAGTCTTCGACGCGGTGCTCTATGCCGGGCGCATGCGCTTTGGCCGGCTGACGCTGCTGTCGCGCCAGCAGGGCGTGCGCCCGGCGCTGCGCGCGATGCAGGCGGGACGCCCTTTCTACTATCTGCCGGACATGGATTACGGCCAGCGCGATACCATCTTCGTGCCTTTTTTCGGCATCGCCACCGCCACCATTACCGGCGTGTCGCGCTTGGCGCGGCTCGCCGGAGCCCGTGTGCTGCCCTGCGTTACAAGGATGCTGCCCGGCGGCGAAGGCTACGTCGTGCGTTTTCTCCCGGCCTGGGAAAATTATCCCGGCGCCAGCATCGAGGCCGACACGCGGCGCATGAACGCCTTCGTCGAAGAGCAGGTGCGGCAGATGCCGGAACAATATCTATGGGTGCACAAGCGCTTCAAAACGCGCCCGCCGGGCGAGGCGCCGTGGTATTGAGGCTAGTTACGTACGGCGTCTTACGCATGGTTGCGTGCATTGCGCCGAATTGCGCGCTGCGCGCGCCAACCGTGATTTCGGTACGGATAAGAAGCGCATCCGTACCGAAATCACGGTTCCTGATAAAAACAAAGACAGCCCGGCAGTTTTATACAAGATCGTCGATCGCGTGCGGATGTGCTTTTCATCCGCGCGCAGTCGGCGATCCGCGCGGACGGGACGCCGTCCGCGCAATGGCGGAGACGGACGACGCCGAAGCGAGCAGACCTGATCCGTTCGGTTTCGTCCGTCACGGTATCGAGCAAGCTGTTCCGCCACTTCGCGGTTAAAATCAGATAATGCCATTCGCCAATCCCGAGCCGGAACAGATCTGCGCGCTGCTTAAAAGCGTGAAGACCATCGCGGTGGTGGGCTACTCGCCCAAGCCCGGTCGGCCCAGCCACACTATCGCGCAGCGGATGCAGCAGTTCGGCTATCGCATCATCCCGGTGCGCCCCGGCATCAGCGAGGGTCTGGGCGAGAAAGCCTATCGCGATCTCGCCTCGGTGCCGGAGCGCATAGACTTGGTGAACGTTTTCCGCGCCTCCGAATTCGTGCCAGAAGTGGTGGACGAATGCCTGCGCCTGGGCCTGAAGCGCATCTGGATGCAGGAGAACATCTGGAACGAGGAAGCGGCCAGGCGCGCCCAGGCTGCCGGCATGACGGTGATCATGGACCGCTGCATCCTGCGCGATTACACGAGGCTGTGCCTTGCCTAAGGCCTTATTTGAACACGAGGGGAAATCCCCCAAGGGGACTTCCTTCGGTGCGCATCCCCTTGTGCTCCCCTGTATCGGGGGCCATTTCGGTGAGGCCGAAAGTGGCCTCTGAAACATTGCGCATCTTGCCGCTAGGGGAGGGCGACGTAGCCGCGGTCATCGCGCTTGCCGGCGTCATCTGGCGCCATCATTATCCGGGCATCATCAGCATGGAACAGATCGACTACATGCTGGCGCAGCGCTATACGCCCGCGATCATCCTCGACCAAATGCAAAGCGACAGCGCCTGGTGGGACCAGGCGCTCTTCGGTGGCCGCATGATAGGCTTCGCCCAGTACGAACTGCACGGGCGCTCGATGAAGCTCGACAAGCTATATCTGCACCAGGATTTTCAGCGTCAGGGCTACGGCGGGCGTATGCTCGCGGATGTCGAGGACGCGGCGCGCCGTCGCGGCGCAGACGCGGTCCGGCTCAACGTCAACAAGCACAACCTCAAGTCCATCGCCGCCTACCGCAAGAACGGCTACGAGGTGATCGAAACCGTGGTCGTCGACATGGGCGGCGGCTATGTCATGGACGACTATGTCATGCAGAAAGCGCTGTGAAGCTTGCATTCACCAAGATGCAGGGCGCGGGCAACGACTTCGGCGTGCTCGACGGCGTCAGCCGGAATCTCGCGCTCACGCCGGCGCAATTGCGGCGCCTGGCGGACCGGCATTTCGGCGTCGGCTGCGATCAGATCTTGCTGGTGGAGCCGGCGCGCGCGGCCGGCGCCGATTTCCGCTACCGCATTTTCAACGCCGATGGCGGCGAGGTCGAGCAGTGCGGCAACGGCGCGCGCTGCTTCGTGCGCTTCGTGCGCGAGCGTGGGCTCACCGACAAGAGCGAAATCCGGGTCGAGACCGCGGCGGGCATCATCATGCCGCGGCTGGAGGCCGACGGCGAAGTCACGGTGAACATGGGCGCGCCGGTGTTCGCGGCGACGCGCATACCCTTCATCACCGACAGCGACGCCCCGGTGCAGCCGCTGCAGGTCGACGGCACCACAGTCGAAATCAGTGCCGTGTCCATGGGCAACCCGCACGCGGTGCAGGTGGTGGCGGACGTGGACGCCGCGCCGGTGGCTGCGCAGGGCCCGCTGATCGAGCGCCATGCGCGCTTCCCTCAGCGCGTCAACGCCGGT
>DAIDTN010000169.1 GCA_027457185.1 Burkholderiales bacterium
GCGCACTGCGCCTTCGCCCGAGGGCTGCACCATGTCGTAGCCGTCCGAGCTTGCGCCATAGCCGATGAGTTCGGCGTAGATTTTCGCGCCGCGCGCGCGCGCATGCTCGAGTTCTTCCAGCACCACCACGCCGCCGCCGCCAGAGACCACGAAACCATCGCGATCCGCGTCGTAGGCGCGCGAAGCCTTAGTCGGCGTGTCGTTGTACTTGGACGACAGCGCGCCCATCGCATCGAACAGCACGCTGAGGTAGGGATGCACCTCTTCCCCACCTCCGGCAAAGACGATGTCCTGCTTGCCCCACTGAATCTGCTCGTAGGCGTTGCCGATGCAATGCGCGCTGGTCGAACAGGCCGAACTGATGGAGTAGTTCACGCCTTTGATGTGGAATGGAGTCGCAAGGCAGGCCGAGGTGGTGCTCGACATACAGCGCGGCACCATGTAGGGCCCGACGCGCTTCACGCCCTTGCTGCGCAGCAGGTCGACAGCCTCGACCTGGTTCTGCGGCGAGCCGCCGCCCGAACCGACGATCAGGCCGGTACGCTCGTTCGAGACCATGCTCTCAGGCAGAGCCGCATCGGCAACCGCTTGGCTCATTGCAATGTAGGTGAACGCTGCGGCGTCGCCCATGAAGCGCAGCAGCTTGCGCTCGATCAATTCCTCGCGCTTGACCCGGATCGGGCCATGGATCTGCGAACGAAATCCCAGCGACCGGTATTCCTCGGAAAACTCAATACCGCTGCGGCCCGCGCGCAGCGAGTCCAGTACCTCGGCCCTGTTATTGCCGATGCTGGAGACGATACCCATTCCGGTGACGACGACGCGACGCATGACAGCCCTCAGAATCCGTCGGTGGAGGTAAACAATCCCACCTGCAGGTCTTTGCCTGCATAGATATCGCGACCGTCTACCTCCATCACGGCGTCGGCGATACCCATTACCAGCTTGCGCAGGATCACCCGCTTCATGCTGATGCGGTAGGTGATCTTTTTTGCGCTCGGCAACACCTGGCCGCTGAACTTGACCTCGCCGCAACCGAGTGCGCGCCCGCGCCCCTTGCCGCCCATCCAGCCCAGATAGAAACCGATCAACTGCCACATCGCATCCAGCCCCAGGCAGCCCGGCATCACCGGGTCGCCCTGGAAATGGCAGGCAAAGAACCAGAGTTCCGGGCGCAGGTCGAGTTCGGCGACGATCTCGCCCTTGCCGAAGACGCCGCCCTTCTCGCTGATATATATAATGCGGTCGAACATCAACATCGGCGGCAGTGGCAATTGCGCATTGCCGGCGCCGAACATCTCGCCGCGCCCGCAGGTAAGCAGTTGTTCGTAGCTAAAACTGGATCGTTTGGTCAAAGCGCTTGTTTCCCCAGAAGTGGCCCGGCCGCCGCAGGCGGCGATAACACTCGGATCCGAACGCAAGTATAAAGGCTTTTTGCCGTCGACAGCGATGCAACGCGCGCTGCGAGCTCGGGCCTCGGCTGCAGCAGGGGTGCCGGTCGCAAGCATATGTGCACGCGTGTCGAACGCGGAGTCCCGGCTCAGACCGCCCAACTCAGCAGGGCCACCACCTGCGCTGCAATGCCCTCGGCGCGACCGGTGAACCCCAGGCCCTCGGTCGTCGTCGCCTTGATATTGATCTGGCCGCGCGACAGGCCGAGATCGGCGGCGACATTGTTCACCATCGCCGCAATATGCGGCGCCATTTTCGGCGCCTGGGCGATGATCGTGGCGTCGATATTGACGATGCGATAGCCGGCCTCCTGCACCCGAGCGCTCACCTCGCGCAGCAGCCCGCGGCTGTCGGCGTTCTTGTAGCGCGCATCGCTGTCCGGAAAATGCGCGCCGATATCGCCCATGCCCGCGGCGCCGAGCAGCGCATCGCACAGCGCGTGCAGCAATACGTCCGCGTCCGAGTGTCCGTCCAGGCCTTTCGCGTTCGGAATGTGGACGCCGCCGATGATCAGCTTGCGCCCGGACACCAGGGCGTGTACGTCGAATCCCTGCCCAATTCTCATGCTTGCGTCCCCCGGCTTGCGAGGATGGTCTGCGCCAACTGCAGGTCCTCCGGATAAGTCACCTTCAAATTCATGCTGGAGCCCTGCACCAGCTTCGGACTCAGCCCCATGGCCTCTACCGCCCCGGCCTCGTCGCTTAATCGGACCGTCCGGCCCAGAGCCTCGAGCAGCAGGCCGTGGCGAAACATCTGCGGTGTCTGCGCCTGCCACAGCAGCTCGCGCGCTTCGGTCGTCTGGATACGGCCGGCAGAGTCGGCGCGCTTGAGCGTGTCTGCGACGGGTACGCCAAGTATACCGCCGACCTCATCGGCCGCGAGCGCATCCAGCATGCGCCGCAAATCGCGCTGCGCGAGGCAGGGCCGCGCCGCATCGTGCACCAGTACCCAATCCTCGGGCTCGAGCGTGGACGAGGCCGCGACCAGACCATTCAACACGCTGTCGTGGCGCGTCGCGCCGCCGCAGTAGAGTGGCGCGACACGCTCGCCGAATTCGCCCCAGGGATGCCGCTTGAATTCGTGATCCGCCGGAGCCAGCACCACGAACACGGTCGCTATCCTGGCATCGGCAAGCAGCGCTTTCACACTGTGGTAAAGCATGGGGCGCCCGAGCAGTTCGAGGTATTGCTTGGGCGTGGCCAAGGCCATGCGTTCGCCCGCGCCCGCCGCCGGAATCAGGCCGAAAAACTGCTCGGACGTCATTGTTTTTTCATAATAAATAGCTGCCGAAGCCGTTATAATACAGCTTAGTGAAACTATGATGTCAGCCGAATCGCCCGTCCCTGGGCCGTGCCGCGCATGGCCGCGCCCGGGACTTTCTTTTTTCCGATGATCACAGCCCCGACCCGGGCGCTGCGACCGCGCCGCTACACCCAATTACATGGCTCCGGCGATGCCTTGGCGCTCGCGCGCCTGGCTGCCCAGGCGAAGCCCTTGATCGTGCTGTGCGCCTCCGCATTGGACGCACAGCGTTTGCTCGAGGAAATTCCCTATTTCGCGCCCGGGCTCGCAGTAAACCTGCTACCCGACTGGGAGACGCTGCCCTACGACACGTTTTCGCCGCATCACGACCTGATCTCCGAGCGCCTGGCCACCCTGTACTCGATCACCCGCGGCAGCTGCGACGTGACGCTGATTCCGGCGAGCACCGCGCTCTACCGCCTCGCGCCGCCGTCCTACCTCGCCGCCTACACCTTCTTCCTCAAGCAGGACGAGAAGTTCAGCCTGCCGCAACTGCGCGCCCAATTGACGCTGGCGGGCTACAGCCACGTCACCCAGGTGGTCGCCCCGGGCGAGTATTGCGTGCGCGGCGGGCTGATCGACCTGTTCCCCATGGGCAGCGCCCTGCCTTACCGCATCGACCTGCTCGACGAGGAGATCGAATCCATCCGCACTTTCGACGTCGATACGCAGCGAACCGTCTACAAGGTAAAGGAAGTGCGCCTGCTGCCCGCGCGCGAGTTTCCGCTGGACGAAGCCGGCCGGACGCGGTTTCGCGCGCGCTTTCGCGAAACCTTCGAGGGCGATCCGTCCCGAAGCAATATCTACAAGGACGTCAGCAACGGCATCGCACCGGGCGGAATCGAATACTTTCTGCCCCTGTTCTTCGAGCACACCGCCACCATTTTCGATTACCTGCCGCAGCAGGCCACCCTGTGCCTGCACCGCGACGTCGCGGCGACCATAGACGCGTTCTGGAAAGACACGCAGTCGCGCTATCAATTGCTGCGCGGTGATCGCGCGCAGCCGCTGCTGTCGCCGGTCGATATGTTCCTGCCGGCCGAGGAATTCTTCATCGCCGCGAGCAATTTCGCGCGCATCGACATCACCGCCCCGCAGGAAGGGGGAACGGCAGTCGAGGGCGGAATGGTCGCCGCCGCGCTGCCGCCGCTCGCGGTCGAGCGCCGCGCCGCCGATCCGCTCACCCGGCTGAAAGCATTTCTTGCGGGCACACCGGCGCGCGTGCTGCTGCTCGCCGAATCGCCGGGCCGGCGCGAAACCATGAGCCAGTACCTGGCCGAATACGGCCTCGCGCCTGCGCCCTGCACAAGTTTCGCCGAGTTTCTCGCAGCCAGCGCACGCTGCATGCTCGGTACCGCGCCGCTGTTCAACGGCTTTGCCCTCGCCGATGAAAGCCTATGCATCGTCACCGAGGCCGAGCTCTATGCCGGCACGGTGCGCGCCGGCAGGCGCGCCGAGGTCCGCCCGACTTCGGTCGAGGGCATGGTGCGCGACCTGTCGGAACTGCGCATCGGCGACCCGGTGGTACATGCGCAGCACGGCATCGGCCGCTATCTCGGCCTGGCCAATCTCGACCTGGGCGAAGGCGAGACGGAATTTCTGCACCTGGAGTATGCCGGCAAGGACAAGCTGTACGTGCCAGTGGCGCAGCTGCACCTGATCAGCCGCTACAGCGGCGTGGCGCCGGAGCAGGCGCCGCTGCACAAGCTCGGCAGCGGCGACTGGGACCGCGCCAAGAAAAAGGCGGCGCAGCAGATTCGCGACACCGCCGCCGAATTGCTCAATCTGTACGCCCGGCGGGCCGCCCGCGAGGGGCATCGGTTCGACATCAAGCCGCACGATCTGGACGCGTTTGCCGAGGGCTTCGGCTTCGAGGAAACCACCGACCAGGCGGCGGCGATTCGCGCGGTGGTCGAAGACATGCGCTCGGGCAAGCCGATGGACCGCCTGATCTGCGGCGACGTCGGCTTCGGCAAGACCGAGGTGGCCCTGCGCGCGGCCTTCGTCGCCGTCTGCGGCGGCAAGCAGGTTGCCGTACTCACCCCGACCACGCTGCTCGCGGAGCAGCACTTCCAGACTTTCTCCGACCGCTTTGCGCAGATCGCGGACGAATGGCCGATCAAAATTGCGCAGCTGTCGCGCTTTCGCACGGCGAAGGAGCAGACGCAAAACGTGAAGGCGCTCGCCGACGGCTCGGTCGATATCGCCATCGGCACGCACAAGCTGCTGCAGCGCGATATCAAGTTTGCGCGCCTGGGCCTGGTGATCATCGACGAAGAGCACCGCTTCGGCGTGCGCCAGAAAGAAGCGCTCAAGGCCCTGCGCGCCGAGGTGGACGTGCTCACGCTCACGGCCACGCCGATCCCGCGCACGCTGGCCATGTCGCTCGAAGGCCTGCGCGATTTCTCGGTCATCGCCACCGCGCCGCAGAAACGCCTTGCGATCAAGACCTTCGTCAGCCGCGACAGCGCGGGGCTGATCCGCGAGGCGGTGCTGCGCGAATTGAAGCGCGGCGGGCAGATCTATTTCCTGCACAATGAAGTCCAGACGATAGAGAACATGCATGCGAAGCTGGCGCAGCTGCTGCCGGAGGCGCGCATCGTGGTCGCGCACGGTCAGATGCGCGAGCGCGAGCTCGAGCGCGCGATGCGCGAATTCCACCAGCAGAGCTATAACCTGTTGCTGTGCACCACCATCATCGAGACCGGCATCGACATCCCCACTGCCAACACCATGCTGATCAACCGCGCCGACAAGTTCGGCCTGGCGCAACTGCACCAGCTGCGCGGCCGCGTCGGTCGCTCGCATCATCAGGCCTATGCCTACCTGCTGATCCATGCCGAAGAGGCGCTCTCGGCGCAGGCGAAAAAACGCCTGGAAGCGATCCAGATGATGGACGAACTCGGTTCCGGTTTCTTCCTCGCCATGCACGACCTGGAAATCCGCGGCGCGGGCGAAGTCCTGGGCGAATCGCAGTCGGGCGAAATGCAGGAAATCGGCTTCAATCTTTACGCCGACATGCTCAATCACGCCGTGCGCTCGCTCAAGGCGGGGAAGGAGCCTGACCTG